>JANTFY010000001.1 GCA_024763185.1 Gammaproteobacteria bacterium
CCCGCATCTACTGCAGCAATACTCCCATCCGCCTGAGCCTTATTTCGATCACTCCAGCCACCAGTGACCTGGCCAAAATCGAGCGCATAAAGATCTGTAGTATCGTTAAATGTTAAAAATATATCCCCACCCCAATATGAAAGGCCGCTATCAGTAGTCCAATATTCGAAGAGCTGATGATTATCTCCTCTAATATCAAACCCTGTTTGAAGGGCGATGGTTAAGTCGTTCGAAGACTCATCATATTTATAAAGCAAGTATTCAGCATCAAAGTATTGCCCCCCATACCCAGGGTTTAAATAATTTGACCCAGACTGATCTTCGGCACTTAAAAACGACCATCCACTTCCAAGTCCAGAAATGATTTCGGCATTTACAGAAAAGGGCAGCGTACCTAGTAAAATCGCTGTTGCTATAGATATTTTTTTCATCATACTTTCCTTTTATACTTCTACCTGCCTAATAAAAAGCAAATTTTATTCAATTTATATAATGTCCCATGAATTCAACAAGTTACAAATTTCTTTACGGCTTAACAGCCCTTTATTTGTAACCTTTTATTGACAGCTGACGATTGCCTGTAAGATAAACATGACATGCCTATCCCTCTAAGTTCCAACGACACTATCTGGAGCGTTTCCGCGCTCAATTTCGAGATCAAAACCATGCTGGAGAAAGGCATCGGTTCGATCTGGATTGAAGGCGAGATATCCAACTTTGCGCGACCGGCTTCCGGGCACTGGTATTTCTCCCTAAAGGATGAGCGAGCGCAGTTACGCGCGGCCATGTTCAAGAATCGCAACGGCCGCGTGGCTTTCACCCCGGAGAACGGACAGCAGGTCCTGATCCGGGCCCAGGTCACATTGTACGAAGCGCGCGGTGATTTCCAGGTCATCGTGGAGCATATGGAAGAAGCCGGCGTTGGCCGCTTGATGCGCGAGTACGAAGCTTTGAAAAAGCAACTCGCCGGTGAAGGTCTGTTTGAGTCATCGAATAAAAAAACCATCCCCACGCAGGCACGTCATATCGGGATCATCACTTCTTCCAGTGGCGCTGCTATTCGCGACGCACTGAGTGTCATCCGTCGTCGTTCACCCACCAGCGAGGTCACTGTCTACCCTACGCCGGTACAGGGCGAAACGGCGTCCAGGCAGATAGTGGCAGCCATCGAAAGGGCAAATCAACATCATCAATGTGATGTATTGCTGTTAATCAGAGGAGGCGGTTCGCTGGAAGACCTGTGGAGTTTTAATGAAGAGATCGTTGCCCGCGCCATCTTTGCGTCAGACATTCCCATTGTCAGCGGAGTCGGCCATGAAATCGATTTTACCATTGCCGATTTTGTGGCGGACTTGCGCGCGCCCACGCCATCGGTAGCGGCTGAAACGGTTACCATGGATCAGTACGAATTGATGACCCAACTGGACCAGATCAGTGCGCGGCTGGTGGCCCAGTTTCAGCGTCAGCTGGCATCCCGCCTGGAACGGTTTACTCAACTGCAATCCCGATTGATGAGTTTCCATCCACAGCGACAGATGGCAAGCCTCAGGCAACGACTCGATTTTGCCTGTTCCCGCTTGAACCTGCTGAAAACCATGCGCCTGGAACAGGCCCGTACCCGGTTACATGCCACTTTAGGTCGTTTTCAATTACTCAAACCCACGCTCAAAATTGAGCAATTGAAGCAACAGACCAGTAACCTGGATCACTTGCTGCAATCCGTGATGTTGACTCGGTTACAAACCAGCCAGCACCAACTGGGCCTGCTGGCTACCACACTGGACAACCTGAGCCCGCTAAAAACTCTGGCCCGGGGTTATGCAGCGATCGAAAAAGATCACCAGGTCATCAGCTCGGTTCGACAATTGCAAAGCGATGATGAAATAGGCATCCGGCTCAAGGATGGCACAACCCGTGCCCGTGTCATTTCAACTCACTTTTCAGAGGAAAGTGGCCAATAGGTTGCGGATCGGTGAACGCTACTCTAACCGCTGTAGTCGATAGTTTAATTGTCTCAGCCCGTAATCCTCGCTCAGGCTGAACTCAAAACCCTCTTTCAGGGGCAACACAATCTCCGGTCCCGGGGCTATGGTTTTAACCTCCCGGATGCTGGCTTGATAACCATCTTCCCCGGTTTTTAGTGTGGAATCCTGACGTTTGCCCAGTTCGCGTGCGATACGCGGGGAATTTTCCAGCCAGAATGACCCCAGATCATCCCGGGTAAGGCATTTGTATAAAACTGCATAGTAATTGCCGGGATAAGCAAGTGACGGATTCAAATGGATATTTTCTTCAACCACTTTCCCAGCCACTGGAAATGCCTGGAAACGCAAATGCGGCGTAGCAAACAGGATACCGTTACGACTGACGAAGGAACCTTTGATCTGATTGCATTCAAACATCGATTCCGGCCGCGAATAACTGGTTATTTCAGAGTCCAGCTGCGCAGTGCCGGTACCCTGAACGAAGCGACCGTGTTTGATTAAAAACTCCAGGTCCGTTTGCCAGTGGATATGCAAACCGCCGGCGAGATGTTCGGTACCGAACTCGATACGGTCCTGACCGGAAATAACCAGCTGCCAGCGCCCATCCCTGTCTGCATGGGCCACACAAATACCGAGTAATCCAATCAACAGAAATTGCGTCAGCTTATACATAAAAATACCCATCTTGTTGAACGCACCAATTTAGAGCATTTAACGCCATTTACACATCGATATCCAGCGCATCCATTCAACTCAACCTGATTGCGGTTATAATGTGCCGCAAAATTAACCGAGGAATGTCCCTATGAGCAAGAATACCGTGACCATCACTGACAACCGAAATGGTAACAAAGCTGATTTTGACATCCTGGATCCCAGCATCGGTTCATCCACTATTGATATTCGCAGCCTGCATAGTGAATTGGGGTTATTTACCTACGATCCTGGCTTTCAGGCCACAGCCAGCTGTAAAAGTGATATCACCTTTATTGACGGAGACAAGGGTATTCTGCTTTATCGCGGTTATCCAATAGAACAACTGGCTGAACACAGCAATTATCTGGAAACCAGTTATCTCCTGATGTACGGCGAATTACCAACACAAACTGAATACCAGGATTTTATCAGTCTGATTAAAAAACATACCATGGTGCACGAAGGCGTGAAGCAATTTTTTGATGGCTTTCACCATGACGCCCACCCCATGGCAATTATGGTTGGTGTGGTGGGAGCGCTGTCCGCTTTCTATCATGATTCTCTCGATATTGAAGATCCACGGCACCGGGAAATTTCGGCACACCGTTTACTGGCTAAAATGCCGACCATTGCGGCCTACAGTCATCGTCGCGCTCATGGTTTGCCACTGCTTTACCCAAAAAATGAATTCAATTTTATTGAAAACTTCATGTACATGATGTTCGGCATGCCCACCGAAGAATATGTACCCAATCCTATAGCCGTTCATGCGATGCGCCTGATTTTTATTCTGCATGCTGATCATGAACAAAATGCCAGTACCTCAACCGTACGACTCGCCAGTAGTTCGGGCGCAAACCCATTTGCCTGTATTTCCGCAGGAATCGCTTCTTTATGGGGCCCGGCGCATGGCGGCGCCAATGAGGCCGTTATCAATATGCTGGAAGAAATCAACGATCCCAAAGAAATACCCAAATACGTGGAACGCGCCAAGGATAAGAATGACAGTTATCGCTTGATGGGTTTTGGTCATCGCATCTATAAAAACTATGACCCGAGAGCGAAAATCATACGAGAAGCCTGCATAGAATTACTCGATGACCTGAACATCAATAACACGCCATTATTCGATGCCGCACGTGAATTAGAACGCATCGCGCTGGAAGATGACTATTTCCTGGAACGCAACCTGTATCCGAATGTCGATTTTTATTCCGGTATCATCCTCAAGGCCCTGAATATGCCGCTTAATATGTTTACAGTGATTTTTGCCATGGCCAGAACCGCCGGGTGGATCTCTCAATGGATGGAAATGATGGAAGATACGGAACAACGCATAGGACGGCCTCGTCAAATCTATACCGGTGCAACTACGCGCGATTATGTAAACCGCTCCCAACGTTAAACGTCCGGATACTCCTACTTGCTTGCTCTGCGTCTTGATTATTAGAATATTCTAATATAGAATTGCGCGATATTTTTATCGACTTTTTAAGGAGACTGGTTATGAGTATCGAACGAATTGTTTTAGCTGTGGCAGGTTTTTTTGTGTTTGTTAGTGCCGGCCTGGCCCACTACCACCATGAATACTGGCTGTTTTTTACCGCTTTTGTCGGCCTTAACCTGCTGCAATCCGCATTTACAGGTTTCTGCCCGCTGGCAACCATCCTGAAAAAGCTGGGTAAACAATCCGGAACAGCTTTCGGTTAAACAGCCCGCTTAACAGCTTACTTAAAAAGCCCGCAACTGCGGGCTTTTTTATTGTCCAAAAGCAGCTAAACTAAAAATACTCTTTTTGGACAAATAAACATGCTTGATCAAACCCCGCTTACTACAAAACAAATGCAGCAGGGCATCCACACTGCAATCCAACAAATCGAACAGATTATCGTAGGAAAACCCCGGCAAATAAGGCTGGCAGTGTGTTGCCTGCTGTCATCCGGGCATTGCCTGATTGAAGACCTGCCCGGCGTAGGCAAAACAACCCTGGCTCATGCCATTGCCACTGTTTTCAATCTTGATTTCAATCGAATCCAGTTTACCAGCGATCTGTTACCGGCAGATATTCTCGGGGTTTCAATCTTTGATCCGAATAAGCAGCGTTTTACCTTTCATCCAGGGCCAATCTTCGCCAACTGTGTACTGGCCGATGAACTTAACCGCGCCACTCCCAAAACCCAAAGTGCACTGCTCGAGGCCATGGAAGAGCACCAGGTGAGTGTAGAAGGCCAGACCCGCCCCCTGCAGGAACCGTTTTTTGTCATAGGCACACAAAACCCATTGGACCAGGCCGGAACCTTCCCGTTACCCGAGTCACAACTTGATCGCTTCATGATGAGGATTAACCTCGGTTATCCCGATGAACAGGCCGAGCGCCAGCTCCTGGCCGGTGAAAGTCGACAACACTTGCTTAAGGAAACAGCGGCCGTCATCGAGTTGCAGGCCGTCATCGAATTGCAAAAGATGATCCAGAACGTGCACGTATCGGAGTCTTTGCTGGATTATGTTCAGTTACTGATTAACGCAACCCGCGATAACAGCCGGTTTGTATTTGGGCTGTCGCCACGCGCCGCTCTTGCGCTTTTAAAGGCGGCGCGTGCCTGGGCTTTTATGCACGACCGGGATTATGTCGAGCCGGCGGATGTGAAAGCCGTATTTTCCGCAGTCAGCTGCCACCGCCTGTTGGCCCACGAACGGCATAGTAAAAACGTGCAGGATCTGGTTGAGGATATCCTCAACACGACACCCATTCCCTAAAGAACTTACCCGGCTAATGAGATGCTTGCCTCAATAGTGCCAACGGCCATGCGTCGACGAATCGACCAGTGGATAGCGCTGCGTAACCCGGCCGCGCGGGATGTTATCCAGTTGCACAATCGCCGTTTGTATATCTTACCCACACGTTTTGGTTATCTGTATGCGTTGATGCTGTTTGTGCTGCTGCTGGCTTCCATCAATTACCAGAACAGTATGTCTTATGCGCTCACTTTTCTGTTGACCGCTATCGGCATTATCAGCCTGTGGCAAACGCATAGAAACCTGCTGGGTTTGAATATCCGCTTAAAAACGCCGGAAGCGGTTTTCCAGGGTGAACAGCTCACCCTTAACTTTGAAATCGAAAACCCGCAGCAAAACATACGTTATGCCATCGGTGTTCAGTATGACCAGCAAAGCCCGGCCTACAGCCGAGTTGACCCACAGCACAAGGCTAAGCTCGAGCTGATACTGCCCGCGTTAAAAAGAGGCCTGTACAAACCTGGCGGCATCACCCTTTTCACACGCTACCCGACCGGGTTGTTTCATGCCTGGGGCTGGTTGAAATTCGATGTACCGATTTTGATCTATCCGCAACCCCGGTTTGACCATCAACTGGAACACATTCTGATGGAGCAACACAGTGGAAAAACCACCGTAGACATGGCCGATGGAGATGATTTTGCCGGTCTGCGTGAACACCGCCAGGGTGAATCACTGCGCCATATTTCCTGGAAAGCCTACGCCCAGGGACGCGGTATGCTGACAAAAACATTCCAGGGGCACGCCAACCCGTCACTATGGATAAACTGGTCAGACATGTCTGCCAATTCGCTGGAAGGTAAACTGTCGCAAATGACCGCACTGGTGATAGAAGCCCAGCAACAGGGACGAAAATTTGGCATGAAACTGCCTGGCATCGATATTGAACAGGACAGCGGCAGTGCCCACCGGGCGCTGTGCCTGCAACATCTGGCCACGTTTAAACAGAACCAAGAAAATTCAGAACTGTCAGTCAGTGAATAACAACCTCCCCATGCATCGTATCGCTGAAGAAACGGCCGACAAGCAGGCCATCCTGGCCGTATCATTGAGCTTCGTCGTGGCCATGTTCCCGCATTTTTTCCATCTACCGTTGTGGGTGAGCGGCTTTGCCCTAATGGCCCTGGCCTGGCGAGGCGCTCAGGCCCGCGGCTGGTTATGGGCCATGCCAAAATGGTTACTGGTCCCCCTGGTGCTGGTTGGCGGTATCAGCGTGTTTGCCCAATACTGGACAATTGTCGGACGAGAACCCGGCCTTGCCCTGCTCACGGTCATGGCCTCTTTCAAGTTTCTGGAATCCAAAACCCACCGCGATATCCTGATCCTGGTATTTTTGTGTTACTTCCTGCTGGCCACGCATTTTCTGTTTGGCCAGACGATTTACATCGCGGTGTATATGTTCATAGCGCTGATCATTATCACGACCACCCTGGTCAGTATCAACCAACGTGACGAAAACGTGGTGTTGAGTGATCGTTTAAAAGTGGCGTCGCGCCTCATCGTTTTATCCATTCCCATCATGATCATCCTGTTCATTCTGGTGCCGCGCATACCCGGCCCTATCTGGGGCATCACCCAGGAGCAACGCGGGGGTGTCACCGGTTTGAGTGACAGCATGTCACCCGGGCAAATCAGTGACCTGATAACCAGTAACGAGGTGGCGTTCCGGGTAAAATTCGATACCGATATTCCTTCTCAGGAGCAACTGTACTGGCGAGGTCCGGTGATGGTTAATTTTAACGGCCGGACCTGGAAACAGGCCAAACACCGGGAACTGAATTCCCTGAACCTGACACAGACCTCCAATCCCAGCCGTTACACGGTAACCCTGGAACCGCATGGCAAAAACTGGTTGTTCGGACTCGATATTCCGACCCAGATACTGCCAGACAGTTACATGAGCAGCGAATACCAGTTAACCAGTAACAAGGCAATTAATGACCTCAAACGCTATAGCCTGGAATCGACCCTGCAATACCGACTGGAAGTCAATGAATCCTTTGATTACCTGATGCTGGCCAGCCAGTTCCCGGATAACAGCAACCCGAAAACCTGGGCCCTGGGTCAACAGTGGGCTGAACAGTTTGATTCGGATTTCAGCATTGTCCAGCAGGCCCTGCAAATGTTCCGCAACCAGGACTATGTTTATACGCTGCAACCTCCCCTGCTGGGCCAAAACAGCAGTGACGAATTTCTGTTTTCAACCCGGCGTGGTTTTTGTGAGCACTATGCCAGTAGTTTTGCCCTGTTGATGCGCGCTGCAGGTATCCCCTCACGCATCGTTACCGGATACCAGGGTGGCGAATACAACGAAGTGGGTGAATACCTGATTGTACGCCAGTCGGATGCCCATGCCTGGACCGAAGTCTGGATCGATGATCTCGGCTGGATTCGGGTAGACCCGACGGCAGCCGTTTCACCTGATCGTATTGAAAGCGGACTGGACCAGGCCCTTAACGATACCCTCGCCAACTTCAAGATAGGCAAACGTAATCCACTGATCGGACAACTGCTTTATAACTGGGATAACATTCAACGCAGTTGGAATGAGTGGGTACTGAACTATGACCCGCGTAAACAGGCACGTTTCCTCAACCAACTGGGGCTGGGCATTCAAAGTTGGGGGGATATGGTGATAGCACTGGTCATCTGCCTGATGCTGATTACCGGCGGGTACTGGATGGTGGGCTGGTACCGGGATCGCCCAGCAAAACCTGCCGAGTATGAATTGCTCATTAACCGCCTGTTAAAAAAACTGGCACGTTCCGGCTATCAACGCCAACCTTCCGAATACATGGATGAATTCCTACAGCGAATCAAACAGGAGCAGCGATACCATGATGAACACTTAGCACAGATATTTCAGGTGTACAACAAGATTAAATATGCGCGTGGCTACCAAAAACCCACTGTTCTGAAACGATTTCGACAATTGGTCAACAGCTGGCAACTGAAAGGTGATAATACCCGAAAGTAAAACCGCGTTAAGCCAGCCGGTTTTTCATGTGTGTTTTAATGCCGGAAAAAATCGCCTTGGCCAGCTTATGCTGATGCTTGGATGATCTCAGGCGACGCTCTTCCTTTGGATTGGATATAAACGCCGTTTCAATCAGAATGGATGGCATATCCGGAGCTTTTAATACCGCAAAACCAGCCTGTTGAACCTGGTCCTTGTTAAGCTTGCCAACCTTGCCGAGGTGCTTCAACACATCTGAGCCCAGTTCAAGACTGTCCTGAATGGTGGCTGTCTGGGATAAATCCAGTAAAACCGAAGCAATCAGGTCATCCTTGTCGTCCAGGCTGATACCTCCTATCAGGTCCGACGCATTTTCTTTTTTCGCAATCCAGCGTGCTGCTTCCGAGCTGGCCCCGTTCAACGACAGGGCATACACCGAAGCGCCTTCGACTCGAGGGCTTTTGAAGGCATCAGCATGAAGTGAAACGAACAAATCAGCCTGGTGCTTACGCGCTTTTTCAACACGTTTACGCAACACGACAAATTGATCACCTTCACGTGTTAATACAGCTCTGAAACCTGGCGTACGACTGATGACATTTTTCAATTTTTTGGCTACCGCTAACGTCACGTCTTTCTCTCTGGTCCCTTTTTTGCCAATCGCGCCGGGGTCACGTCCACCATGACCGGGATCGATAGCAATAACGATTTCCTTTTTCTTCTGTGAACGTTGTTGTTGGCTGGTTTTGACCGGGGTGGGACTTAACTGGGTTGCATGCATATCGATAACCAGTCGATGCCCTGATTGATCATCCGGCTGCAGCATAAAACTCCTGGGTCGGACCTTATTCTTTAAATCCAGCACCACGCGTAAATTATTTGCGTCTCGAACCGAGGAACGAATTCCCTTTAACAAGGTGGTTTCATGCTCATCGGAAACCAGGGCAGCACTTTTACGCACATTTTTTAAGTCAATCACCACCCGGTTTGGGGATGACAGGGTAAACAGATCGTGTTCTATGCGTCCCGACAGGTCAAAGACTACCCGGGTATGATCATTATTCGATTGCGCGACACGTACACTGGTCAGGGCTTTTTTACCTGATGCCAGTGCATGTCGAGAATTCAGGGAAATTGACAGTAACGCACCATAACCGGTGAGTTTTTTCAAAAAAAGCCTGCGAGCAAGCGTTAATTTATCCATGGTATTCGCTACAAGTTAGACTGTTTATGAGTTATAGTGCTATTTATAGTAAAAGCCCAGGATAAAATCAACTTTTTTCTATATTTATTAGGTAGATAGTTAACTTATCTAGAATTTAGGTCAAATCAATCCGGTGCTCAGTCCTGCACCCCGATGATGGATAACACGTCACGCCCCCAGTCATTGAAAGCGGTAAAGCACAGGTGCCGGCATTCCTGTTCGTATTCAATGGCTATCTGCAAACCGACATGGTGCAAATAGCCCTGTGCCCGTTCAGGCCACTCGATCAGGCACAAGGTATCCGATTGCAGATAATCGCGGTAGCCGAGGTACTCCAGTTCTTCGGCATCGCCCAAACGATACAGGTCAAAATGGGCGACAGACAATTCAGGCTGGGCGTAATACTCAACCAGAGTATAGGTTGGGCTACGTACTCCGGTGCTAATCCCCAGTGCCTCCAAGGCTCCTCTTACTAGGGTGGTTTTACCGGTACCCAGGTCGCCTTTCAGGGTAATCACTCCCGCGCTTTGGCAAGCCTGGATCAAACGCGCACCAAAAGCTTTCATATCCTGTTCACTGCAAATAATCATGATAAATCCAACTGAAATCTACGTATGTTCTTCACCACCGTGGGAATGAAATCAATGATATCTGTAGCGACCAGGCTGTTGGAATCCTGTTTTGTGGCATAGGCATCTGCTGCCAGCGCATGGATCAAAACCGCGGTCCGCGCAGCGCTTATGGGGTTTAATCCCTGTGCCAGATAACCCCCCAGCAAACCGGCCAGCACGTCCCCCATGCCTGCACTGGCCATGCCCGGATGACCATGATGGCAGAGATGGATGGAGTCATGTTGGCAACCAACCAGGGTGCCGGACCCTTTTAAAACCGTGACTGCATCCCATGTTTCGCAGCATTTTTTCAATGTCTGAATTCGATCCAACTGTATATCGGAAGCGGTGCACTGCAGTAATCGGGCCATCTCACCCGGATGGGGTGTCAGCACCGCCTTAGCGGTTTGCAGGCGAGTAATAAATTCCGCCTGCAACGCATCCGCATCTATGACCATGGCTTTTTCAAAGCCTTGCAGGTTCTCAAGTAATGCACGTGATTGATCACTAAGCCCCAGACCTGGACCTGCCACTACAACGCTTGCCCGCTGCAATTGCGCAGCCAGGTCATTCCAGCTCGAGACCATCAGTTCGGGATGCTGGCTGGCGGCTATGACGTAATTATCGGCATGAACGCATAAACTGACCAGGCCGGCACCACTGCGCAGAGCAGCCATGCCGGCCAGTCGGGCAGCACCGGACATACCCGGTCCGCCGCCTATCACCAGCACATGGCCAAACTGGTTTTTGTGGCTGTTTTTTTTGCGTCGTTCGGGAAGCTGTACGGTCGCTTCGTCCAGAACATGGCAGGCTGGACGAATTTGTTGTAAGGCAGACTGGGACAACCCCAGGTCATCAAACACCAGTTCACCGCAATAATCCGGCCCATCAGACAGAAAACAACCCTGTTTTCGGGCGATAAAACTCACCGTTAAATCGGCTTGCACGGCCAAGGGCATGGCATTACCGGTATCGGCATTCAGACCACTGGGAATATCGATACTCACCCTGATAGCCGGTAGTGCATTGATGTGTTCAATAACGGATAACCAGTTATCCTTAAGTGCTTTGTCCAGGCCTATGCCCAACAGGCCATCCACGATCAATGGTGCATCGATGCTCTGTTCGCTCCAGGTTTGGGTCTTACCGCCTGACTGCTGCCACTGTTGGCGATACAGGTCCGACTCATCACTTTGCCGGGATAAATCTCCCAGACTGAATAACTCAACCTGATAACCAGCCTGCAGAGCAAGAGTCGCCAGGGCAAAGGCATCGCCCCCATTATTACCGGGCCCGGCAAAAATCGCTATTTTATGAATTTCGGGCCAACGAATTTGTATATTGCGCCACACCGCCTGTGCGGCTTTTAGCATCAGTTGAGCCGAAGGCTGGCCATCCAGCTCGATGGCCAGGCGATCCAGGTCATAAACCTGTTGGCGTTGATATAAATCCATCATACAAAAACTTCGTGTAAGTAATCCTGCCAGTATATAACCAGCATAATTTTTTTCACAACGTACGCCATCAAGATTCAACACCGCATCACAAGTAGTTTTTATTTGACAGCCCAACGCGATTTAATCAAACTCGGTACATAGCAATAATTAACCAAAGATACATTTTGAACGCTCTTTCAATCCCGATTTTCGGGCTTTCTGTCTACAACCTCAACATCATCCAATCTTAAATGACTCAACACGAATCCAAGCTGTTTGTGCTTGATACCAATGTATTGATGCACGATCCAACTGCGTTGTTCCGTTTTCAGGAACATAATATTTACCTGACCATGACCGTGCTGGAAGAACTCGACCAGGGCAAAAAAGGCATGTCGGAAGTGGCTCGCAATGTACGCCAGGTGAATCGTTTCATTGATGACCTGATGACGCAGAACAAAGATCTGGATATAAAAGAAGGCCTGCCGCTGGAACAGTTTAAAACCACCAATAGCAACGGCAATAGCACCGGCCGCCTCTATTTTGAAACGGAAGCGCATTCACCGCGCCTGCCCGATACGTTACCGGGTAGCAAGAATGACAATACGATCCTGGGCACGGTACTGGCCCTGCATGATGAATGGGATTGCGACATCATCCTCGTATCAAAGGATATCAACCTGCGCATCAAGGCCGCCGTACTCGGCATACTGGTTGAGGACTACACCAATGACAAGGTGCTGGATGATCTGGATTTACTGTTTACCGGCAGTCTCGAATTACCCACCGAGTTCTGGGAGAAACACAGCCAGGACATTCACTCCTGGCAACGCGAGGGCAAAACCTATTATGAAATCAGCGGCGAGGATACCGCCGACTGGTATCCCAACCAGTTTATCTACCTGGAAGACAATTTTGATGGCATCGTGCTGGAGAAAGAAAAAGACACCTGCGTGATTGAAGTCATCAGAAATCATATGAGTGAGCGACACTCGGTTTGGGGAATTGTGGCCAGGAACCGCGAGCAGAATTTCGCGTTGAACCTGTTAATGAATCCTGATATTGATTTTGTCAGCCTGTCCGGTGCAGCCGGAACCGGTAAAACACTACTCACGCTGGCGGCCGCGTTGGCACAGACCATGGATGAAAAACGTTACTCTGAAATCATCATGACCCGGGTCACCGTACCCGTGGGTGAAGACATCGGTTTTCTACCCGGAACCGAAGAAGAAAAAATGTCACCCTGGATGGGCGCCTTGATGGATAACCTGGACGTACTGGTAGGCAACAACAAAAACGATGCCTGGGAACAGCAGGCAACCACTGACCTTGTTCGTCATCGGATTAAGATCTCATCCATGAACTTCATGCGCGGTCGAACTTTCCTGAAAAAATTCATCATTCTCGATGAAGCCCAGAATCTGACCTCAAAACAGATGAAAACCCTGATCACCCGGGCCGGTCCCGGCACCAAGGTAGTCTGCCTGGGTAATATTGGCCAGATCGACACTCCCTACCTGACCGAAACCACCTCGGGATTGACCTACATCGTGGACCGATTCAAGGATTGGGAACACAGCGGGCATATCACCTTGAAACGTGGTGAAAGGTCACGACTGGCGGATCACGCGTCAAAAATTCTTTGATTCGTATCAATCCGCTGAAAGATCGGCAGTGGACAGGTCAGGCTTGATTTTATCTGCTGCGAGTCGGAATCCAAGGATCGATAACGAGCGATTCTGGACATAAGAACCACGAATGCCCACCCTGACCCTTTCCGGTGTGCAATGGTAGGAGCCGCCGCGCATGACTTTACGTGAGGAATTTTCCGGTCCGGCAGGATCCAGCGCCGGGGAAACCTTATAGTAATCAGCATCATAGGAATCCGCCACCCATTCCCACACATTGCCGATCATGTCATGCAAACCAAAAGCATTGGGTTTTAACTGGCCCACCGGCATGGGTTTATCGCCTGAACTGGCGCGATACCAGGCATAATCATCCATCTCCTCATACTTGAACGGGCGCAAACCGACAGTCCCTGCCCTGGCCGCGTATTCCCACTCGGCCTCGGTGGGCAGGCGAAAGTGATACCCTTCATCCATATCATTGAGAATCTGAATAAATTCCTGCACCGAATCCCAACTGACGCGGCTTACAGGCAGCTCGGCCCAGTCATCTCTTTGCCAGCGTTTTATCTTGCCCGGCTCGTACCCCATAATTTCTTTCCACAGGCTCTGGGTCACTTCAGTGGTTGCCAGATAGAAAGGTTTGGACAGGGTAACTTTATGCGGGGGTAATTCCTTTTTTAAATTCTCCAGGCGTTCGGCCTTGACCTCTTTGGCCAGTTGGTCAAAATCCTGTGTTCCCATGACAAACTCACCGGCGGGAATGTTTACAAATTCAACTCCAAAGGAGGCGGTAAAGCTTTCGGCATAAAGAAAAGGAGTCGCTGTAACCAGAACAAAAAAGGACAGGACTTTCAGCGTGGCTTTAAACACCTTGACTACTGCAGGATATTTTCGCGCGAGTAGCCCTTGTTTTCCAGAATTCGACGCAAGCGACGCAGGGCATCCATCTGCACCTGGCGCACACGCTCACGCGTAACACCCAGTTCACGACCAACTTCTTCCAGTGTGCCGCGTGGATGATTACGCAACCCGAAGCGGCGCACCACCACTTCGCGTTGTTTTTCATCAAGTTCATCCAGCCACACATCCAGATGTTGTAAAACCGACTCATCCTGCAAAATGCTGGCCGGGTCAGGATTGTTATCATCCGGGATGATATCCAGCAGGGGGCGCTCACCGTCACCCGACATCGGGGTATCCACCGAAGTTACCCGGTCGGCAAGCTTGAGCATTTTTTCGACATCTTCCAGCGGCTTGTTCATCATTTTGGCGATATCTTCTGCCGTGGCTTCCTGCTTCATGTCCTGGGTGAGTTTGCGCGCAGCTCGCAGGTAGGTATTGAGCTCCTTGATCACGTGAATGGGCAGGCGAATAGTACGGGTCTGATTCATCAAACCACGTTCAATTGTCTGACGAATCCACCAGGTGGCATAGGTCGAAAACCTGAACCCACGTTCCGGGTCAAATTTTTCAACCGCGCGAATCAGCCCCAGATTGCCCTCTTCGATCAGGTCGAGCAAGGGTAAACCCCGGTGCATGTAACGACGGGCTATCTTGACCACCAGGCGCAAATTACATTCGATCATTTTGTCTCGCGCGGAGGAGTCACCTTTCTGCGCAAGCCTGGAGTAATAAACCTCTTCTTCAGCAGTCAATAACGGGGAAACTTCAATTTCACTTAAATACAAGCGGGTGGGATCAACATCGGTCGAGCGTCGGTTGGGTGTTTTTCTGCGATCCTGAGGGCGTCTTCTCTCAACAAATTTCTCCGCTTGCTGATTAACTTCGGCTTCTACCGCATCCGATTCCTCAAGATCTTCCTGCATGGTTTCAACCAATTCTTCCGCGGGTATTTCCTTATCTTCAATTAGTGTCGGATCATTTGCTTTAGACATGCTTGTTATTCCACTCTCTTTGCTCATTATAGTTCTGGCAAATACTGTAACGGATCGACAGGTTCACCATTTTTTCTGATCTCAAAATGCAATGCAGCGAGTTTGTTTTTACCCTGCCCCATTTCCGCAATTTTCGCTCCTCTTTTTACATCCATGCCTTCTTTAACCAGCCTTTCCCTGTTGTATGCATAGGCACTCAAATAGGTTTCATTATGTTTGATGATAATCAGGTTACCATAATCAGCCAGCCCGCTCCCACTGTACACTACCCGTCCATCTGCAACCGCATACACAGGTTGCCCTATTTTACCTGCAATATCAATACCACGGCGGTCAAGAGCCTTGGCAGAGAAGCGATTGAGTACTTTTCCACTGGTTGGCCAGCGCCATCGAATCACTCGATTGTAGTCAGGCGTCAAAGATTTGACAATAACAGGGCTGCCCGATTTGGTTTTTTCGATAACAACTTTTTTTCCATCCGGAAGTGTCGGAATCTTGTCAGGTTTTATCAGGGTCAATTGTTGACCGGGATTCACCTTGAACGGTTCGGATAATCCATTCCAGGCAGCCAGGGTGCGGTAATCCAGTCCATAACGCCAGGCAATCGCGTAAAGTGTGTCGGTGGGTTTCACCCGATACCAACCCGGACCTTTTAATTTATGCTGCTGTAAGGTCTGGCAGGCGGATACTGCCAGTACCAGTAAAAAAGTAACAGAGTATCGAAGTGTCATACTCATTTAAAATAATAGACAAGAATGGCCAGACACAGTAATGCGACCACTGCCCAGCCAATGTGTTCGATATATTTCAGCAATTTTTTTTCAATGGACGGACCGTATTTAGCCAACAGTATCGCCACCAGAAAAAATCGCGCGCCACGTCCAACCAGGGAAGCCAGCATAAATGGCAGGAAAGCGAGGTGTAAAACGCCAGCCGAAATGGTAAATATCTTATAGGGCACCGGTGAAAAACCGGCCACCAGAACGGCCCAGAATCCCCACACGGAAAACCACTCGGTAGCGGTATCAAAAACATTTTGGTAGCCCCATTGCTGAATATAGGGTTGCGCCAGTTCATATCCGTATGCGCCAATCAGGTAACCTACCACACCACCTATCAGGGATGCCGCCAGTGTTAGTGTGGCAAAATAAAGCGCCCGAGCCGGCTTGGCCAGGGACATGGGCGCGAGCATCACATCCGGTGGCGGAAACGGTAGAATGAAAGACTCAATGAAACTTAAAAAAGATAACATCAGCGGCGCGCGCCGGCTGGCCGATGCACGTATAACTGATTGGTATAAATTTTCAAACATGTTGTTACTTTCTAACCCAGACCCGGCAACAGGGGCACGAACGATACCGCCTCAAAAGCCTCGGTTTCGAATTCATTTTTGTTTCGGGTAATTTTAAGTAGCACCTGCTCATGACCGTTATCATAGGGCAAAACCATCTCGCCTCCTTCTGTTAACTGTTCCGCCAGTTTACGTGGAATATCCTTGCAGGCAGCCGTCATGATAATACGATCAAAACGGTAATTCAGGTTGGGCCAGCCACCATGACCATCGGTATGACGTAATTCAACATTGTACAGTTGCAAGTCTGCCAGGCGCTTTTTCGCCTGCTGAAAAAGTGCACCGATACGCTCAATGCTGTACACCTGTGGTACAAGCTGTGCCAGCACCGCGGTCTGGTAGCCACAGCCGGTACCGATTTCAAGCACGGATGTAGGCATACCGGATTGCAGGAGCATTTGTGTCATTCGGGCCACGATGTAGGGTTGCGAAATGGTCTGCCCATGGCCAATCGGCAACGCGGTATCCTCGTAAGCACGATGTGACAGGGCTTCATCAACAAACAGGTGACGTGGCGTATTCCTGATCACGGAAAGCACATCCTCGTTGGTAATCCCCTGCTGACGCAGACGCTCAATCAGGCGGTCCCGCGTGCGCTGCGAGGTCATGCCTATGCCACTGATTTTTTGATTGGATATACTTTTCATGCAATAGCCGACAGCCAGTCCTGCAGAGGTTTTACGCCTTCATGACGGGTCAGGTCAATTTGTAAAGGGGTCACAGAAACATAGCCATGCTGGATGGCATAAAAATCGGTGCCCGGGCCGGCATCCTGGGCTGGGCCTGCGGTGCCTACCCAGTAGATTGTTCGCTGATAAGGATCCCGTTGTTGGACAACCGGCTCAGCTTTGTGACGAAAACCCAGACGTGTGGCCTGAAAACCCTTGATCTCGGACCACGGCAAATTGGGTACATTAATATTCAGGATGGTATCTTCCGCCAGCGGGTTATTCAGCAAATGCCGGACAATCTGACCGGTTGCTTTGGCAGCCGTTGCAAAATGGAATTCATTACGCCCCGCCAATGAAACCGCCAGCGCCGGCAGGCCCAGAAAACGCCCTTCGGTGGCGGCCGCAACCGTGCCGGAATAAATCACATCATCGCCCAGGTTGGGGCCATCATTAATGCCGGATACCACCATATCGGGTTCCTCATCGAGCAGGCCGGTTAAAGCCAGGTGCACACAATCGGTTGGCGTGCCATCCACTTTGTAAAAACCGGAAGGTGTTTTATGCGCGCGCAAGGGTCTTTGCAGGGTCAGGGAATTGCTGGCACCACTGCGATTACGGTCCGGTGCAACAACGGTAACTTTGGCCATTGCGGCTAACTCATCGGCAATGGCCTGCAGGCCCGGCGCCAGATAGCCATCGTCATTACTGATCAGTATATGCATTCAAAGTAGCTAGATAGAAGTAAGAAGGAATGATAAACCAAATCAACAGGACGCAGGAATTAAATTGCTCTATGATGGGATATAAATTATCGACCTTCACGCTAGAAAATATCATGCCCCATTCATCCGATGACGATGGCCTTGAAAACCAGGGTGCCGGTTTCATGGAATCACTGGGAGGCATACGCAAACTCAGTTCTGACAAGGTGGATTTGACCCGTGATCGTCCCATTAAATCTCGCCAGGCTAATCAAACTCAGCCATCAATCGGTGACCCTAAAATAGCAACCGCTGCCTCGCATCATGGAACAGGCTCTGTGCCTGAAAGCTGGTTTCACCAGGGTATCCAGAAAAATCTCAAACGAAAGATCCAGTTGGGGCAGTTTCCCGTGGAAGTCGAACTGGATTTACACGGGTATCGTCAGCATGAAGCACTTCAGGAATTGGCTAACTTCATTCAACTGGCCATTCAACAGCACATCCGTTTTCTGGTCATCATTCATGGCAAGGGTTACCGGTCAAAAAACGAATCGGTGTTGCGCCCGCTTGTTCAAAACTGGTTGAGTCAGCAACCCAATGTGCTGGCTTACTGTCCGGCACAGCCGAGGGATGGAGGGAGTGGTGCAAGTTATGTGTATTTGCGCAAGGCGTGATAAATATCACTTGCTATTTTACATGCCAAGAATGTTTAGTTTCTTGCAGAGTAGGATTTCACACGCTAACGCTCTCCTTTCTTCGTAGTAAATTACGAGTACGCGTGCGAGGCACTTTTTTCAACAGCAAAAAAAGTACCCAAAAACGCCGCCCCAAACCATGCCCTTCATCGTAAAAAATGTGCCCAAATCAGGGGCGGCACAGACGCGAGGCCCAACCGCAACTTTGCCTAAAACCGCATCCCTGCGGTTTTCCCCTGATTTGAACACAATTTTTCCGCGGACCTGGAGAGGGGAAGAAAAAGCACGCACTCAACGACCGGTTTTTTAATGCCCTTATGGAGTGCCCGAAGTGGATGGGTTTTGCAAGGTCAAATGACAGGGATGTCATTTGAGGCCCGTTGAGCATGGATGCGAATCGGGCCGTGCCTTGCAAAAGCCATTCATTTGCGGGAAGCCGGAGGCCACTCCATGCAGGCGAGCATTTTTTGGGTACTTTTTCATGCCTGAAAAAGTACCTCGCACGCATACTCGTAATCAGCTACGAAGAAAGAAATCGATTAGCGTGTGAAACACTACGCAGCAAGAGACTACTACCAACCTATTCAGGTTTCTTATCACCATCAGAGTCTGATGAAGCCCCGTCATCCGTCGCTTTGGATTCCGGTTTGATCGTATCATCATCCATCAGAATCCGGTAAGCCGGTCCTTCCAGATCATCCATCTGACCGGATTTTACCGACCAGAAAAAAAACGCGGCAATGACGACCAGAATAATCATGGCCAGGGGAATTAACAAATACAGGATTTCCACAATCTATCTCAGTCTCAGGGCATTTAGTACAACAATGAGGGAACTCAATGACATGCCGATCGCGGCCAGCCAGGGTTGTATATACCCGGCCATCGAAAAAGGCACGGCTACTATATTATAAGCAATCGCCCAGGTAAAATTTTGCCGGATGATGCGCATCATCTTACGCGTAATGCCCATGGCATCACATACCGGTTTGAGGTGAGCCCCATTGATAATCAGATCGGAACTGCCCCTGGCCAGGTCGGTTCCCATCGACATGGAGATGGATAAATCCGCTGCCGCCAGCACCGGTGCATCGTTGATACCGTCACCCACCATGGCCACCTTGTGGCCTGCAGACTGCAATTGCTTGACCTGGTTTAATTTATCATCCGGTAATTGCTCGGCAGCAAAATGAGTAATGCCGAGTTTAGCGGCTAAAGATTCGACATATAAGCGGCGATCGCCACTGAGGATGCGCACATCGATGCCCGCTTGTTGCAGTGCCCTTACAGTGTCGAGGGCATCCTCTTTTAAGGGGTCTGCAAAGGAAAAACTGGCCAGCCATTGCCCCTGTCGTGCCAGATGCACCACCTGGACATCATTCTCAAAGCCCTGGTTTTCGGGCAAGGGCGCGACCTCACTGATAAAAACAGCATTGCCAATGTAATAGCTTGTACCATCGATTTTACCCAGGATACCCTGCCCTGCCTTGTTCTGTAACTGCTCAACCGGCAGCGTGTCGATATTATCACTGACCAGCGCTCGTGCCACCGGGTGTTCCGAATGAACTTCCAGGCTGTGCGCTATCTGTCGATAGTGGGCCGCCTGCTGCTCATCAGCACTGATTTGTTGTTGCAGTGCCAGTTCTCCCGAGGTCAGGGTACCTGTTTTATCGAAAATAATGGTGTCGATTTGCGGCATGACTTCCAACGCATGGGAGCGGGCAACCAGCATGCCATCGCGGGTCAAGGCACCGATGGCCGCGGACAGGGAGGCCGGCGTGGCCAGCGACAGGGCACAGGGACAGGTAACCACCAACGTGGCGACAACGACCTGCAACATTCTTGACGGGTCTATCTGCCACCAGAATATTCCAGCGATAATCACCAACACTAACAAAACAGACACAAACACACTGGCAACCCTATCGGCCAGTTTAGCCACTTCGGGTTTAAAACCCTGAGCCTGTTCAATCAAACGTTTGATACCGGACAGCACGGTATCCTGACCCAGGCTATGCACTTTGAGCCTGATGGGCTGCTCCAGGTTGTAACTACCACCAATCAGGACATCACCCTTGTGTTTACTGACCGCATGTTGTTCGCCGGTCAGCAGTGCTTCATCGACCAGCGCATGATCCGAGTCCAGTTCACCATCGGTGGGAATGACTTCACCCGGTTTGACCAGGAAAAAATCATCCATTTCCAGTTCAACCGTGGGCACCACCTCGATGTTGCCATCAATGTTTATTCGGTTGGTCATGGTTGGCGTCAAATTGGTCAGGGATTCAATTTTTTCAGCGGCTTTTTTGCGCGCCGAGAGTTCAAACAGGCGCACCGAAAGCAGCAAAAAAACAAACATCGCCACTGAATCGAAATAGACATCCGCTTCACCCGTCCAGGTATTGTAGCAACTGGCCGTGAAAGCCAGGGTCAGGCCGAGGGTAACCGGCACATCCATACCGGCGCGGCGCTGCTTCAGATCAGTCCAGGCGCCTTTAAAAAACGGCCGTGCCGAATAGAACATGATGGGCAGTGTCAATAACAGGCTCAGGTAACGAAAGAAGGTCTTGAAACTGTCACTGATGCCCCACCAGTCACCTCCGTAAAGCGCCAGTGCAAACATCATGATCTGCATACCGAACAGACCAGCGATACCGATCTGGCGGATCAGCTGCTTGCGCTGGTTTTCATGAATTTGCTGTTGTGTTTCCGGATCGTAGGGATGAGCCATGTAGCCAATTTGCGAGATGGCTTCGAGGATTTCACTGAGCTTTATCTGTGTTTCATCCCAGCGAATATTGGCACGATGGGTTGAGTAATTGATACTGACTTCGACGATGCCTGGCAACTGGCGCAAGAACTGTTCATTCAACCAGATGCAGGCCGCGCAGACGATGCCTTCAATAATCAGCGAGACCTGCTTGATGTTTTCCGATTCGTTGTGCACAAACTGTTGCTGCACGGCCGGATGATCATACACCCGGATCTTGTTCAGAAACTCCGGAACCAGTTCCTGACCGGTAACCGCTTTTTCATCGCGAAAACGATAATAGTCGGCATTGCCCGACTGAATGATGGCATTGGCCACGGCCTGGCAACCGGCGCAACACATGGGTTCGTCCACGCCGTTGATTTCCACGCTAAGTTGGCTACCCTGCAAAGGCAGGCCGCAATGAAAACAGCTGTCCGATGATTCAGCGTCTGCTGGCATAATATTTGTCTTGGAAGGCATTAAAAAATTAAACTAAAAAAACATCATCGCAAAATGAGTCGATAAGTTAACAGACTCAATCTCAGTCATCATCCGGGATTCCAGCCCCATCATCGACAGGCCCATCATCGACAGGGATGGTAAAAGTTAGCCCGTAAAAAGATTTCACAGGCCATTGCCCTGCCATTGTGATTGACTGAGTCCTGGTCCTGCGCGGACTCTGAGCTGATTACTATGGCACTTTCCATCAGTGCTTGGCAAATGCGCAGTAGAGAGGTGCTCTCAACAAAACCTGGTACGGAGTTTTACTTTCAAACAGATTTTCCCAATAATCATAAATTTGCTGTTATTTTTGAGTGCCTGCCGGGCACTCTAACAAAAATTAAACAGCCATAGTGTGCAGAAGATGCCTGAGCTTTAGCTGCTTAACGATCAAGCACAGCCACATCCATTTTATTAAAAAATGATTAATTCAGGTTAGCCATTTTCCTTTGCATTTTAGTGCAAAACCGACGACAATATAACAATATTCTAACCTTCTAATCTATCGACCTGGAATTTTCTTTTATGTCTGATCTCGCTTCTTCAGAACAGTACAACTACAAGGTTGTCCGGCAATTTGCCATCATGACTATTGTCTGGGGCATCATCGGCATGGCTGTAGGTGTCACTATAGCTGCTCAACTGGCCTGGCCGGTATTAAACTTTGACCTGCCTTGGTTTTCATTCGGCCGCCTGCGCCCCCTGCATACCAATGCGGTTATCTTTGCTTTTGGCGGATCCGCTCTGTTTGCCACATCCTATTACGTGGTACAGCGCACCTGTTATACGTCGTTGTTTTCGCCCAGGCTTGCCTCTTTCACCTTTTGGGGCTGGCAGGCCATTATTCTGGCGGCCATCATCACCTTGCCCCTGGGATATACCTCCAGCAAGGAATACGCTGAACTGGAGTGGCCTATCGACCTGTTGATTGGCGCGGTCTGGGTCTCTTACGCAGTGGTTTTTTTCGGCACTATCGTCAAACGCAAGGTTAAACATATTTACGTTGCCAACTGGTTTTACGGCGGTTTTATTATCACTGTTGCCGTGCTGCATATTTTTAACAGCATGGCGCTACCGGTAGGCCCCCTGAAATCCTATTCCATGTATTCCGGAGTGCAGGATGCCATGATCCAGTGGTGGTATGGGCACAACGCGGTGGGCTTTTTCCTGACAGCCGGATTCCTGGGCATCATGTACTACTTTATTCCTAAACAGGCAAACCGTCCTGTTTATTCCTATCGCTTGTCGGTGGTCCACTTCTGGGCATTATCCTTTACCTATATCTGGGCAGGTCCGCACCACCTGCACTTCACAGCGCTACCTGACTGGACCCAGTCTCTCGGCATGGTCATGTCATTGATTTTGCTGGCACCCAGCTGGGGTGGCATGATCAACGGCATCATGACCTTATCAGGCAGCTGGGAAAAACTACGCTCCGATCCGATCCTCAAATTCCTCATCGTTTCGGTGTCGTTTTATGGCATGTCCACTTTTGAAGGCCCGATGATGGCGATCAAAACGGTCAATGCACTGTCTCATTACACCGACTGGACCATCGGTCACGTACATTCCGGAGCCCTGGGCTGGGTGGCGTTTATCTCCATTGGCTCCATGTATTATCTGATTCCACGTTTATTCAATCGCGAGATTTATAACACCAAGCTTGTCGAGACCCATTTCTGGATCGCGACTATTGGTGTGGTGTTGTACATCGCGGCCATGTGGATATCCGGTGTTATGCAGGGCCTGATGTGGCGCGCGATTAACGATGACGGCACCCTGACTTACAGTTTCGTGGAATCGGTGTCGGCCATGCATCCTTTTTACGTAATTCGTTTTCTGGGCGGAGCACTGTTCCTCACCGGCATGGTGATTATGGCTTACAACCTGGCTAAAACCATAGCAGGCGCCAAGCCTGCGGTTGCTGAAGTCCCAGTCCCTGTGGCGCATTAGGAGGAAAACGACGATGTCACTACAAGCAAATGTTGAAAAGAATATCGGGCTGTTGATCATACTGACCATCTGCGTGATCAGTGTCGGTGGCCTGGTACAGATCGTTCCCCTGTTTTTCCAGACCAGTACCACGCTACCGGTCGAGGGCCTGAAACCTTATACTGCACTGCAACTGGCCGGGCGCGATATCTATATCCGCGAAGGTTGTGTCGGCTGCCATTCACAAATGGTGCGCCCATTCCGGGCTGAAACCGAGCGCTACGGACACTATTCCACCGCCGGTGAGTATATTTATGACCGTCCTTTCCTGTGGGGCTCCAAGCGTACCGGACCTGACCTGCACCGTGTCGGGCAACGTTATTCTGATGCCTGGCACATCGCGCACCTGACCAATCCACGTGATGTCGTGCCTGAATCCATCATGCCATCCTACCCCTGGCTGGCGGAAAATGATCTGGATGAGAGCGTCATTCAACAACGCATGGAAGGTTTGCGTTACCTGGGCCACCCTTATACGGATGAAGAGATCAATAAAGCGGCTGAAGACTTGAAAGGCAAAAAGGAAATCGATGCCGTTGTGGCCTATCTGCAGTCGCTTGGCACCGCTCTGAAGGGTATTTAATCATGTCCAGTTTAATGCATTCCATCTGGACCGTTATCGTCTTTATCGTATTTATCGGCATCGTGTTATGGGCTTACAGTGGTCGCCGTAAAAAAGACTTTGATGAAGCTGCCAGACTGGTTCTGGATGACGACAAACCGCTGTCTTCCGAAAACAAGACAAACAAACAAAATTCCGAGGAGCAATCCTGATGTCAGATTTTTTTAGTTCATTCTGGACACTTTTTATTTCAGCCGGCACCCTGGGCGGCATCGGCTGGATGATTTATTTGCTGATCACCAATTCCACTACCAAGGCTCCACCTCCCGGAGAAGACGTCAAATCCACCGGTCATGAATGGGATGGGATTGAAGAACTGAACAACCCATTGCCGTTCTGGTGGGTGGCGATGTTTTACCTCACCATCTTTTTTGGCCTGGGTTACCTGGTTTTCTATCCTGGCCTGGGTGCTGCCAAAGGCATACTGGGCTGGAGTAGCGCGGCTGAACACTCAGCTGAGGTAGCCCTTGCTGAGGAAAAATTCGGCCCGATTTATCAACAATATGCCAGCATCGATATCGTTGAACTGGCCAAAGATGACAAGGCGAACCGCACCGGTGGCCGTTTGTTTGCGACCTACTGTTCGGTGTGCCATGGCTCTGATGCCCGCGGTGCGCGTGGTTTCCCCAACCTGACCGATGATGACTGGCTGTACGGCGGAACACCCGAACAGATAAAAACGACCATCATGAATGGCCGCCAGGGAGCCATGCCCGCGTGGAAAGCCAGCCTCGGAGATGAGGGTGTCAGAAATGTAGCCTCTTATGTCATGAGCCTGTCTGGCCGGGAAGCGCCGGCAGAAGAAATCGCAGCAGGTCAGAAAACTTTTTCAACCATGTGTGCCGCCTGTCACCAGGCCGATGGAACCGGCATGCATGCACTGGGTGCTCCCAATTTAACCGATAATACATGGCTTTATGGTTCCAGTCGTGGCTATATTGAACAAACCATAGCAAACGGCCGTAAAGGTATTATGCCCCCGCACAAAGAGCTTCTGGGCGAAAATAAAGTACATATTCTGGCGGCATATATTTATAGCTTGAACCAAAAATAACCAAAGGGTGAGACATTAAATGGCTGACAACAATGCACAGGCAAACAAAGGCGGTATACCGACTATCCAGAAATTTATCGCTATACTCTGGCCCTCCTTTTTAGGGGCCGGTATCCAGACCATCATTTTTTTCACGCTGTTTGATCCCTTGAATGTATTTACAGAATACGAGGTTAGCCGACTGGGTGCTTACTCAATCGGCTTCTTCCTTTTCTGGGGCTTTGCGATTATCCCCTGTATTCTAACCATGTATTTTGCAAAACCCTGCGCAGTCTACAGGGAAGAGCTGGGTCAGGATAAAAACTGAGCATTACCTAATTTTTTAATTTTTATAGTTAACTGTTATGACTGACAATTCCCAGGCTGCTACTGCTGATAAAGTAGCCAGTGCCGATTCCACAGATCAGGAACTTTATCAAAAAAGGAAAAAGATCTACCCCCGTGAGGTGCATGGCCTGTTTGCCGGACTACGCACGGCCGGCGTCACAACGCTGCTGGGTCTTTTTTACATCATGCCGTGGATTTTATGGGATGGACGCCAGGCGGTACTGTTTGATTTACCGGAACGCAAGTTCTACATCCTGGGAATGATTTTTTGGCCACAGGATTTTATCTACCTGACCATGCTGCTGGTCATCGCCGCGCTCTCTCTGTTCTTTTTTACCGCACTGGCGGGACGTCTATGGTGCGGATATGCCTGTCCGCAAACGGTCTGGACCGAGGCTTTCCTTTGGATAGAACGCAAGATTGAAGGAAGTCGTTCTCAGCAGATGAAGCTGGACAAAATGTCCCTGAACAAGCACAAGTTCATCAAGAAATTCACCAAGCATTTTATCTGGATTGCTTTCTCTTTGTTTACGGGGCTGACATTTGTAGGTTATTTCACCCCCATTCGTGAACTGGCAGCTTCCATTCCGACCTTTGCTTTTGGTCCCTGGGAAATGTTCTGGATTATATTTTATGGCTTCGCCACCTACGGTAATGCCGGCTGGATGCGTGAGCAGGTGTGTACCTATATGTGCCCCTATGCCCGCTTCCAGAGTGCAATGTTCGATAAAAACACGCTGATTATTTCCTATGATGAAAAGCGTGGTGAACCTCGTGGCAGCCGCAAACGTGGTGTTTCCCCGCAAGAATCCGGTCTCGGTAGCTGTGTTGATTGCTCGATCTGCGTCCAGGTCTGTCCCACCGGTATCGACATCCGCGATGGTCTGCAGTATCAATGCATCGGCTGCGCAGCCTGTATCGATGCCTGTGATGATGTCATGGATAAAATGGGTTACGAAAAGGGTCTGATTAAATACACCACCGAAAACCGGTTGGAGGGGCATCACACAAAACTCCTGCGCCCGCGCATCATCCTGTATGCCCTGATATTGATTGCCATCACGATCGGTACCGGGATTGGTATTTACAATCGTTCTGTGCTGGAACTCGATATCATACGCGATCGAAATTCGCTGTTCCGCGAAACCGGCTTGGGCATGATTGAAAACGTTTATACACTGAAAGTGATCAACAAGGACATCGTCGGCCATGAGTTTAAACTCAGTGTCGAAGGCCTCAAGGATATCAAGTTGACGCAACAGAAAGAGACTATCTTCGTCGAGTCAGGGGATGTGCTTGAGGTCCCTGTCAGTATTGAGGCCGATCCTGATAAGCTGGAAAAACGTACTTCCGAAATCTTCTTCAAACTAGAGGCCGTTGACACTGATCTGAACACGGTAGAAGAAGCCCGTTTCCTTGGCCCCAGGCCCATGCGATAACCTGTCGGATCTATTGTCATGAAAAATCAATCCTGGATTCGAAACCCGATGGTGTGGATGGTGATTTTCTTCCCCAGCCTCGCGGTTGTGGGTGGCATCACCACCATCATCATCGCGCTTAATACCGAAGATGGCCTGGTGGTTGATGACTATTACAAGCAGGGACTGCAGATCAACCAGGTTATCAATCACGATGAAATGGCCCGGCAACTGGGTTTGCGAGCCTTTGTCGATATCAATGCCAAGTCCGGACAGATGCTGGTATCTTTGTCGGCCGAAGGTGATTTGAAACTGCGTGAAGAAATCACCTTTAAACTGATTCACCGAACCCGTTCCGGTCAGGATCAGATCACGACCTTAAGCCGGGTTAAAGACAGCGCTGATTATCGAGGTTACCTGAAACCGCCCATTATTGAAGGACGCTGGACTATCCAGATTTCCGCAGAAAACGAATGGCGTCTGAAACAAAACCTTACCACGAAAAACGCAGAACACATCCTGATGAATATTACCTCATAACATGCTCAGCGCGACCCTGTTATCGGCGTTATTGATGGGGCTTATAGGATCGACCCACTGCGTGGGCATGTGCGGCGGCATTATCAGTACCCTGAGCACCAATTTCAACAATAAATCCCAAGCCCAGTCCTTTTCCATACAGCTTTTTTACAACCTGGGTCGAATCACCACCTATGCTTTTATCGGCTTGCTGATCGGTTTTTTCTCCAGCAGTCTGATGGAATTGCTGCCCAACCCGCATGCCTTTTCGATGCAGATAGCCGGTATCTTTTTTATTTTACTGGGACTGTATATCAGCCAGTTATTGAACAGCTTTAAATATTTTGAAGCCGCCGGTCAAAAACTGTGGATCAGGATCGAACCCTTCGGTCGCAAATACCTGCCGGCTTCCAGTAACTGGAATGCCCTGAAACTCGGCCTGGTCTGGGGCTGGCTACCCTGTGGGCTGGTCTACTCTGCACTGGCACTGGCCATGACCCAGTTGAACCCGTTGCATTCCGCGCTGACCATGCTGGTGTTTGGCATCGGAACCCTGCCGACGTTATTGCTGATCGGGCATTTCGCAAAAAATGTAAAAATGATCCTGCAAAACAAATCGGTACGCATCGGACTTGGCCTCATGCTGATTACCTACGGTATCAGCCAGGTGGCCGGGTATTCTGTTTTTATGATGCACGATCACTAGAGCTGGCTGGCAACCTTTATTTTTCTAAGCTTTAGCGTTTTGCAAAACCAATAAGTGATTCAACAAGGTTGTCAGATAAAAGCCTTTTTCCAGTTCTACCCTTATGCGCAATTCTGTCCGCTCAGCATTAAAGTCGGCTTGCAATGCGCTGACAAGCGCCCGGTTGGCCCTGAATGAACGTTTGATTTTATTCCGGATTAACGTATCCGCTATTTCCGGATTTTGCTTGATAACCTGCTGTTCAATGTCTAATGCCCTTGCACTTAATCGACTTTCACCCGTACCAAACAAGCTGATGGCGCTGTGAATATCTTTGTCACTGTAGCGCTTAAGTATTTCGTGGTTGAGGGATTCACTAAAAACCGACTGGCTGCCGGCCAGCATAAAAACATCACCCTCAACAGGTTGTTGCCAGATGCCCTGCCCGATTCGGCTGGCTAATATGCGGTTAAACAGTTCGCTGCGCAGGGCGGACAGGTACAGGCTTTTTTTGTTGCGGTTCAGGCGTTTGGCTTTGTGGCGGTTGTTCAGTACCCTGAGCGCCTGTTCAACATTATCCTGTTTCTGTCCAAAACGTTGTTGCCCGAAATAATTGGCGAAGCCGTGTTTGCTTAGTTTTTCTATTCGGGTTTCGAAATCATCGCTCTGCCCCGTTATTTCTCGCACCACCACATCAAAACTGTTGGAGCGATGTATACCAACGCGTAGCTTTTTGTCATGCCACGCGGATTCTAAAACCTGGTAGTTTTCTGTATCGGGTATTTCAGGTTTACATTTGGCGCCCGGCAGATGCAGACTGATCCATTGCCGGGTGATGGCGTGTTTGTCCTTGAGCCCGGCATAACCGATGTTTTTGCAATTCAGACCGGTGACCCGGGCAACCTGTTCAATCAACTGATGGGTTGTAAGGTTGTTTTTTTCAACATACAAGAACAGATGTTCGCCTTCACCGCTGGGCTTGAAACCGAGTTTTTCTGTGACTTGAAAATCCGCTGCCGAAGACTTGATGACACCGGTTAAATGGATCTCGCCATAGGGCAAAACCTGCCCGCTTTGCGATGCTGTCACCATCAGGCTGTTTTCTTCTTTTCAGCCACTTTATTGCGGATGTAGTTGATTTTGACATCAGCGGGACTGGTCTGCATTTTATTATCGATGGCCTGCCGTGCCAGTCTGACCAGGGCCGCAGCTGTTGGGTAAATATCGGCATGAAACTGTACTTTATGCGAATCGGCCAGGCCCGCCTCCTGCCAGGCCTGAAACCCGTTTCCGACTGCCTGTGTATTTTCAAGCAGCTTCATATCCTGCAGTTTGATTAAACGTTCTTCGCCATTTAACTCCACCAGGCCGGAGTTTTTATTTCTTTGATATTGCGCCAGATAGACTTCACCCATTCGTGCATCCAACGCGGCCAGGACCGAGTCACAAGCCAGCGTCTCCGTGGCCTGTTGTGCCAGCACGGCCAAGGTGGAAATACCCATAACAGGCCTAGATAAACCCAAAGCCAGGCCCTGTGCCGTGGCAGCAGCAATGCGTACGCCGGTGAAGGCCCCAGGGCCATTGGCAAAGCTGACACAGTCGATATCATCACGTTGCAGCTTTGCCTGGGTGAGAACGGAATTGAGCATCAATGGCAGGTAACGGGTGTGTTCACGCGGGGTGATTTTAAATTCTTCGAAAAGTTGCCCCTGTGTATTCAATAACGCAACCGAACAGGCTTCAGTGGAGGTTTCCAGGGCCAGAATATTCAACGGTAACAAGCCTGATTAACGCAAAGCTTGCAGAATCTGTTGCGCATCCGCAATCAACGGGTGATTAGGATTAGTATCAATAAATTGCTGCATGGCTTCGCTGGCAGTACTTTTATTACCGATACCGGCAGCGCTGAGGCCCTTGCCAAACAGGGCATTGGGTAATAAGTAGCTGTCAGCATATTGCTTAATAAAATCATCAAAAGCCTTAACCGAGCCTGCCAGGTCGCCCTTATCCATGAGTTGTTGGGCTTTGGAGAACTGGGCTAGCTGTTTCTGGTAGGCCTCGTCGTTGGTTAAATCATCCTTCCAATAGGGTTGTATCAGGGTTTCTGTCGCTTCGGCACCGCGTATGCCCGCGGTATAAACCACACTTGATTTAGCGCTTTGTCGCTGGCTGGGGTTATAGGCTCGCATGCGTGACCATACCGACAAAAACAGGCCTTTAAACACACTATGCGTTTCGGTTTTTTTGACAATAACCTGAGGTGTCGGCTGTTGTGCGCTGACGGGCACAGCAACAAGCAATAATAGCGGCAGTAAAAAGGGCATTTTCAGCAGTCGTAATGGTTTCATCGGTTTTTATTGGCTTAACAGTTTACTGTAAGCTGCATAGCGGTTTTTCAAGTCAGGTGATTTACTGATCGCGGTTTGAAAATCCCGTGCAGCGGCGTTCAGGTCTCCCTTTTTATATCGGGCCATGGACAGGTTCAACCAGATACCACCATCCTGTTCGTCCAGTTTAACAGCCTGCAGGTAACTCGCAATCGCTTTGTCGTAATCGTCCTGTAGTAGGTAAAGATTGCCCTGGTTGGTATGCACAGCACTGTTTTGCGGTGCTATCTCGTACAGTTCATCAAAGCTTAACTGGGCCTCATGATACAGGCCATAACGGCTGTACAATATCGCGATCTGCATTCGTGCCTCGATATTTTTCGGATTGTTCTCGATCATGCTTTGAAACGGAAGAATCAGGCGGTTGATGCTCTTGGCCAACAGTTGGTTGGTCGCCGTGCTGATTAAAAGGCCAGTAGTTTCAGGGTCTGGAATGTTGATGCTGTAACGCGCCTTTTTCAGGGTAACCGGCGGATATTGCTGCCATGCCTGTTGCAGATCGATAATGCCCAGATTCCCATCCGTTTTTGCCTGGTGATACCGCCTGGCGCCTTCTGCCCAGGCTTCATTGAAACTGGCATTGATCATGGTGGCTTCCAGGGGAATCCACACCTGACCATTACGTATAGCGATTAATCCGCTGTCCTGGCTGATCAGGTTGGCCTCGTTTTCTGGTAAGCCGGTATTAAACATCAGCAATAAATGGCCCGGTACTTCCAGTAACGCGGTTTCGATACCCAGATTTTCCAGTCCGGCACTGAGCAATACCGACAGGTCATCGCAATCGCCACTTTTCAATTTCAGGGTTTCTCGCGGAAACTGTACATAATCCACCTGATCTTCACGCAGCGTCGTGTAAGGGGTATTGGGATCGATGACGTACTTGGTTCCGGCTGCGGTCAGGCTGCTGAAATAGGTCATGGCTGCCACTAATTTGTCATTCAGCGGCCCGGAATGTGGCTGGTATTCGTTGATGACGGTTCGAACGTAGTTGCGCAGGCTGTCATCCTTGGGGGTGACGAACGAACCGACCATCTGTGCATCCCCCCACAGCATGGCATTTTTACCATAGATGGTCATGGGCTGGGTCAGACGGATGAAGTCTTTCTGGCCATCCCGGTTATAACTCAGCTTGACCTCGACCTGGACGCCGATGTCTTCATCCACTTCCAGGATTTTATTGTTAAAGGTCACCTTGAAATCAAACGCCAGGGTTTCATTACCCTTGATCAGAGCAATGTCCTGGATGACCGGAAAATCCATGTATTCCTTGATTTGGAAGGACAACTGCAGGTTGCCATAGTCGGTGCCGCCGGCATTTTTCAGGTTTACCGAACCGATCGACTGGTTTGCATATTTTTTATAGGCCGCAGAAAAGACATGTTTAAGATTGAGATCGGTCAGCAACAGTTGGGGCGCATTGCTTTTGAACTCCAGAGACCTCTTTTTATCTGCAAAAGCACTGTTGAGAAGGGCCCGGTTATTGTCGCTGGGATCCAGTTTCACCGCTTTTTCCAGGGCCGTGATGGCCTGGTCAAACAGGCGTCGTTTGCTGAACATCTGTCCCAGCGCCAGATGCGGCTCAGCCCAGGCCGGGTTGATGCCTGCCGCTTTTTCGAGGTGTTGCTGGGACTGGTCGAACAGGTTGGCATCCAGGTACACCTTGCCCAGTTTATATTGTAATTGTGCCGAGGCCGGCTGCAGATTGATGGCGGTTTTCAAATACTCTATGGCAGAGCTGATCTTGCCCTGCTGGTTGGCTATTTCAGCTTGTAGCGTTAACACCTCAATATCTTTTGGCGCGAGACGCGCGGCACGCTGTGCATATTGCAGTGCCGAATGAAAATTGCGCGTGGCAATCAGGCCCTGGGTGTAGAGTTTATTGACTTCCACGTCCTGCGGTCTGAGTTCAGCTGCCTTGTCCAGATAGCCGATAGCCTGGTCATACAGTTCCAGTTGCAGCGCCAGCTGCCCGGCCAGGTGATTGAGCCTGAATGAGTCTTTATTGGTCTTGACACCCTCACCCAGGCTGGTAAATGCCTGTGCCTTTTTATTCAGTTTGATATAGGCCTGGGCCAGAGAATACCAGGCATCGATATTTTCCGGTTTAACCTTGCATGCCCGAGTCAGGCGCAACACGGCTTCGGTATACTTCTGCTGCTTGGTTGCAATTTTGCCGAGTACATAATAACCATCGCCCTTGGTTGATTCCTGGGTGGACAGGTTGATGGCTATCGTCTTGGCCTCATCATCGCGGTCGAGCATAAGCAAGGCATTGGCCTGGCCGATGACAGCCGCTCCTGGTTCAGGACTGACTTTTGCGATGGCTTCATACTGATCAAGTGCGAGCTGGTAACGCTGCATCTGCATGTAATGCTCTGCAATTAACAGTCGTATCGGGTAGTTATCAGGATAGGAAGCAACCACCGTGGCATACTCTTGCAGCCCCTGCTCGATCACATCGGCCATTATATAGGCCCTACCCAGTAGATAGCGTAAACGGGCACTATCAGCGTGCCGGGCCAGGCCATCCTCTGCACAGGTTACCGCTCCAATTGCGTCTGCCAGCTTGATACTCAATTCAGCACAAACCAGGTAGGGATACAGTTCATCCGGTGTCTGCGCCAAAACCTGCTCAATCAGAGACCTGGCATCAAGATACTGTTCCAGTTCGTAAAACGCCCTAACCTGTTGCCTGATGGACAGATCCTGATACCCCGGAAACTGTTCCAGTCGACGAAAACTGGCCAGGGATGCCTGTTGCTGTCCGGATAATAACTGGCTTTGCGCTTTATGATACAGAACATCGGCATTATCCGGCTCGGCTTTTAATATCCGATCCGCCAGTTTGATCACTTCGTGGTATTGTCCGAGCTTGAATAACTGATCAAGTTGATAAAACCGGTTCTGTCGGGGCGCTGATGGTGCACCTGTAACGCCCAACCCGCTGATGGTTCGAATTCGGTACCAGGGCAAGGATTGCGACTCAATGTATTTAAAGGTTATGTGCGGTTCTGTTGTTTTCGCAATAGTGCGGTAAAGTCCGTCTGCGCTGGCAGCGGCCTGTACCTGATAAGCGGCGATTAACGGGCTGTAGCTGCTAGCCCAGTGCAATTTTACCTGTTCTTTATTGGCCTGTACCCGTAAACCAAAGGCGGCATCCGGCGATTCATGATAGTCAAAGCGAAACAACCGGTTGCGTTTGTCATCGTTTATATAAATGGTGTTTTTGTCGCTGGAACTTACCGACAGGGATGTGGCTCGGGCGAAATAAAGCGGCGAGCCATTGTTGTGTCCGCTGCCAAACTCTTCAATCTTGCGGTGATTTTCATACAGGCGCACGCTGTATTTGTTGGCATCTGAACTGCCCAGAACATACAGGCGATCCTGGAGATCGATATCCAGTGCATGTATTTTGTCAAATTGATGAATGGACTTATTTTTATAACCAATGGAAATCACACTTTTGTGTGACGGCTGTAGCACTCTTATAGGGAATTTACCGGCCTGATCCGCCACATACAGATTTTTCTGGCTATCCACGGCAATAGGGCCTACTTGCTCAAAGGTTTCCGTGGAGCCACCTTTAATCTGCCTTACAAACTGACCGTCTCGAGCAAAAATTTGTACCCGGTTATTGCCACTGTCGGCGACATAAACCTGATTATGTGCAGTGAAAACATGGCTGGGTTTGTCAAAGGCGCCCTCAGAAATGCCGTAGCGCCCGATTGCATAAATCTGTTGGCCGTCATGGGTGTAGGTATACAGCATGTTTTTTTGCAAAATGGCGACCATTTGTGAACCACTGTGTATCGCCGTGGGCGCTTTTATCTCACTGGCAAACTCGCCCTGGGGTTTACCTTCGGCGGATAGAATGACGATACCTTTATCATCCTTTTGGACACATAACAGCTGGTCTTTGACAAAGGCGTGTACCGACTGACATTGACTGGGTTGTTGCCAGGTAAATCTTATAACATCGTATTTAACTGGCTTCGCAAAGTCCGTGTTTTCCAACTGATACACTTCCACTTTACGGTTTTTCTTATCCACTACCGCCAACTGCCCTTTATTGTTGACCGAAAGAAAGGCGATGTTTCGATACTGCCCTCTCGACTGGCCCAGGGAACCGAACTTGCTGATAAGAGCGTCGTCCCTCCAGTTATAAATCAAAACCTGTTTTTTGTTGTCTTCGGCCAGATAAAGCAATCCATTCAGGTCAGCGGTCATGGCACTGAAATCAATCTCGCCACCGAGCTGTTTGGCAAGGGACAGGGTATCCAACTGCTTGATCAACTCTCCGTCACGCCTGAAGATACTGACCCGATTACGCTGCCCAGCTTCAAGGACATAGATATTGCCCTGAGCATCCAATGCCAAATGTGTGGGTTTGTAAAGATCACTATTATCGAGATCATGAAATCCGAAATGCTGTAGGAATAATCCCTGATCATTGAACACCGATATACGGTTATTATCCCTGTCGGCTATATAGATGTATTGGTTTACCGAGACGGCCACGGCTGCCGGTTCATCGAGTTGGCCTGCATCATCACCAGACTGCGAAAACAGGCGCAGGGCTCTATCTGCGGACTCATTGGTTATGGCAAGTTGGCCACTGTCCGGATTCGCAAAAACCAGGCTTCCATCCGGTAATTGGTCTATTCCGGCCAGGTTTTTCTTTTTAAAAATGCCTGGAGATAGTGGGATCGCTCTGAAGGCGTCTTTTTCCTGTACCAGCAGTGTCCCGTCACGGCTGGATGTTACCAGCACCCTGCCACTGTCCATTATCTTTAAACCACTGGCCTTGGCCAAAAATCCTGAGTTTTTTTCATCCTGAATGACCAATTCCAGCGTTTGTGCCTGTAATGTCGGCAAGAAAAAACAATACAGAATGGAAAGGCAGGCAATCTTGAAAATGGTGAGACGAAACATTGCTTGATCTCTGGATTTGAAACATTGCCAATCCCGGGTGACTGGCATACCGTTAACAGGTTTAAGATGCGAACGCTACATTATAACCGATGGCTATAATGAATGGAGAATTTTACGGTTTTTGTTTGACTTGACAGATGCTTAACGGGCAATACCACGTTTACTGTCTATCACGAAGCGCGTAAACAACTCCACTTCGGGAAACTGGTCGATCAATGGCTGCAATTCTGCCAGGGCCTGATCGCGAGGTGTTTTGGACTTGAGTAACAGACGAAAACTCTTGTGTAAGGCGCGTATCAATTCTGCTGAAAAACCCTTGCGTTTCAGGCCTTCCTTGTTGATACCAAAAGCTTTGGCACGGTTTCCGGCAGCGATTGAATAGGGAGGAATATCCTGGGTAATCACCGAACCCAGGCCGCAAAAGGCTTGCGTTCCGATCTGGGTAAACTGGTGCACGGAAGTAAACCCGCCCAACGAGGTGAAATCACCAACCTCAACATGACCGGCCAGCGACGCCGCATTGGCAAATATGGTGTGGTCGCCTACGACACAATCATGAGCGACATGGCTGTAGGCCATGAACAGGTTTTCTTTACCTATCCGGGTTTCCCCGTTACCGTCAATGGTACCGCGGTTAAGCGTCACGAATTCCCTGATGGTATTGCCATCACCGACAATCAGGGTGGTAGCTTCGCCCGCATATTTTTTGTCTTGCGGGGCTTCCCCAATGGAGGCGAACTGAAATATTTTGTTGTTTTTACCCAGTGTCGTGGGGCCAGAAATAACCACATGGGGTCCAATCCAGCAATCATCACCGATAACTACATCGGCACCGATCACACTATAGGCACCTACCGATACCCTTTCGCCTAACCGGGCTGAGGGGTCTATGATTGCACTGGGATGTATCATACTTGTCGTATCCGTTATTCTTTATTCTGGGCGCTGCACATCAATTCGGCTTCCGCCACCATTTCATCACCCACCATGGCCCTGCCTTCAAACATGCCAATACCTCGCATATTACGTTTTAAGGTCACCGACAGGGTAAGCTGGTCGCCGGGTATTACCTGCCCACGAAAACGCGCCTTATCGATGCCCACCAACATGTACAGTTTCTCTTTATGACCGGCCTGCATGCTGCAGAAGGATAAAAGCCCGGTGGCCTGGGCGATGGCTTCCAGAATCAAAACACCAGGCATGATCGGCTGTGACGGGAAATGGCCCTGGAAAAAGGGTTCATTGAACGTGACATTTTTGAGTGCTGTCAGTTGTTTATTCGGCGTACACTGCAGTACACGATCGATCAACAGAAACGGGAAACGGTGCGGTAAATATTCCATTACCTTTTGAATATCGAAATCAGTGTAAGCAGTTTCCTTCATGGGGCCTCTTTTACAGTTTTTTTTCCAGGCTCGTGACTATTTTTGCCAGTTTATCGAGCGATTTATAGCGGGCATTATTGCGATGCCACTGCCGGTTTTCCATCAGCGGAGTACCCGATGAGTAGGTGCCACTTTTTTCTATACTTTTGGTTACCAGTGACTTCGCGGTAATTGTGACATCATCAGCAATCGTTAAATGGCCGAGAATGCCGGCCGCACCTGAGATTTTACAATTTCTACCAATGATTGCGCTACCGGCAATGCCGACGCAGGCTGCGATCGCCGTATTATCTCCTATCTGGACATTGTGAGCTACCTGAATCAGGTTATCCAGTTTAACACCATGGCCTATGACCGTATCGTCAAGTGCACCCCGATCAATGGTCGTGTTGGCACCAATTTCTACCTTATCCCCAATTCGGACACTGCCCAAATGGGGGATTTTGAGCCACTCTCCCTGTTCATGGACCAGACCAAAACCATCGGCACCGATCACCACACCGGGCTGAATAATGACATCGGCGCCCAATACAACATCGTGACACAGCGTCACACCGGCATGCAACCTTGTATCAGGGCCAATACGACAACCCTGCTCAATGATACAGCCCGCAGCGATACGGACATTGTCGGCAATACTCACCCCTTCACCGATCACGCAGTTGGCTCCGATACTGACATTTTGGCCAAGCTTAACAGATGGATCCAATTGCGCAGAGGCATGGACAGATGGCTCTGACTCATGATGCGGAAGCAATAAATGGATCGCCCTGACAAAAGCAAGATGCGGATTCTTAGCAAATATCAGTGATTTGTCACCCGAGTCAGCATCAAAATCGACGGGGACGATCACCGCAACACAATGACTGTGTTGTAACTGATCTAGATAGTTTAAAGACTGCAGGAAACAGAGATCTGTTTCAGTTGCCGAAGCCAGGGAAGCAACCGAATGTATTGGCCTGTTCCCATCGCCCCGGAATTCAAGCCCCAGTTGTTGCGCTATACCCTTGACTGAAAAAGAAGCTTGATCGGAATTAGACATTTCCCTTACGTTTCATTTTATTATTATTGGCCTGCACTCACTGTAAAAGGTTACCGTGTCTTAAGGATGTTTTTTACAATACTCTCGGATAGTTTGCTGACCGTCGCTTACTGTAAGGAAGCATCCGTTTCGGGCAGGTTTTTCAGCATTTCGATAATTTTAGGCGTAATATCGACCGCGTTAGACACATAACTGACACCTTCGGTCAGGATCAGGTCAAATTTTTCCTCATCTCCCAGTTTTTTCAGTACCGATGCGATAACGGTCTGCAAATTACGGATTTCCTCGTTGCGTCTCAGGTTCTGATCTTCGCGGAATTCCTGCTGCTCGAACTTGAGTTGGCTCAGTTTGAGGCGAAGTTCACGTTCAAGTTTACGTTTTGAGGTTTGCGACATGATGTCGCCATCCGTCTTGAGTTTATTTTCCAGAGTCAGCAGTTGCTGTTGCTTGCCGAGCAGGACTTTCTCACGAGCTTCAAATTGCGCCTTGAGCCGTTCCTCGACCTTTCTGGCCTGCGGGGCTTCCTTTAAAACTTTACCGGTATTTACAAAACCGATCTTGTAGCTTCCATCCTGGGCATATAACGTGGATGGCATGAAGCCGGCCAGTATGATGCCAAAACAAAAATTGATAAGGACTTTCAAATTTACTTTAACCCCATGTAACTTATTAACTGGGTAATGCCTGGATTAGAAAGGTGCACCTAGCGAGAACTGGAAGTTCTTGGTGTCATCACCGGATTCATCATTGACCGGTTCAGCATAACTTAATTCTATTGGTCCCACCACGGTAAACCATTTTGCGGATAATCCAACAGAGGCACGCAGTTCCTGCCCTTCAAAATCATCAACATCAGCAAAAACATTACCTGCGTCAAAGTATACCCCAAGGCGAAAACTTTCTGCACTCCCTAATGCTTCCACGGGAAATAATAATTCCAGGTTGGTCACAAACTGAAAGTTGCCACCGAATGACTGCTGTTTCGAGTCTTTGGGACCCAGGCTGTTGTAATCATAACCGCGTACGGTTCTGACACCACCCGCGGTATATTTTTCGAAGAAGGGCAAATCGGTGGTTTCATTATAGGCTTCTCCATATCCCAAACGGTTCTTGAACGAAAAAGTTACGCCCTGGAAGACCGGAAACAGGGTTTGATGACGGAAGAAGGCTTTATAAAAATCCAGGTCGCCGCCATACACCTCAACACCCACGCTGTTGAGGGAGCCAGTATCCGGAAAAATCAGGCGATTGCGGCTGTCATTGCTGAAACTCATGCTGGCGAAAGCCATGTCGTAGCTGTCTCCAGAAGGATTGCTGCCACTCTCGTAGTCTTCATTGTTATCAATTATAAAATTGGTGACTTCATCGGAACTGAATTCTGAAATGGAAATATCGTTATTTTCCAGGCCGAAACTGAAGTGGATTTTATTATACTCCGATAACGGAATACCGTATTTCAAGGACAGCTTGATACGGTCTAGCAGGTAATTGGAAATATTCGCTTCAGAGGCATCGGTCTTGGTGTAGGACGCTGAAATCCCGCGGCTTATGCCATCAGGCGTGTAATAGGGATTGGTATAACTGAATTCGTACTGTTCCTGGGCCTTGTTATTGTTAAACGTTATACCTAAGCGATTGCCCGACCCGAAAATATTATCATGCGTCAGACCAAGATTGAAAAGGGCTCCCTGGGCCTGGGAGTAACCGGCACCGATGGTAAAACTACCGGAAAAACGCTCGGTAACCTTGACCACCACATCCAGTAGATCTGGATTTTCCGGTACCTTGACCAATCGGGTATCCACACTGCTGATGAATTTCAATCGTTGTAAGCGTATCTTTGAACGACTTATCTTGCTTTCGGAATACTGTGCGCCCTCAAACTGACGTAATTCGCGGCGTAATACATAATCCCGGGTCTTGGTATTGCCTTCAAAATTGATATTGCGCACGGTCATTTTCTTGCCCGGTTGAACTAACAGCGTCAGCGAAACCGTTTTGTCCTCATCGTTTATTTCCGGCAAGGTGTTGATATTGACAAACGCATAGCCTTCATCCCCAATCCGGCGCTGCATCAACTTGATCGATGAAGAGATTTGCTTACGCGAAAAATTATCGCCTTCACGAAATAACAGTAAGGCGGTCAGCTCTGATTCTTCCACGACCAGTTCTCCGGTCAATTGAATATCACTGATACGATACTGCTCACCTTCATTCATGTTGATGGAAATATTGATGTCTTTTTTATCAGGCGTTATGGTGACCTGCTTGGAGTCCACATTGAAGCGTACATACCCCTTATCCAGATAAAAAGACCTTAGGGTTTCCAGGTCTCCGGATAATTTGGCACTGGAGTATTTATCGGCAGCAAACCAGGCACTGTCGGTCGCCTCCAGCTTGAATTCATCCAGCAATTCCTCTTCATCAAAATCCTGGTTACCGATCAAATTGATGCTGCGAATACGTGCCGGTGAACCTTCTGAGATGTTGATGTCAACCTGTACCCGATCTTCGTCCAGTTCGGTTGCAGTTGCCTGCAGGCGGATGGAATACTTGCCCAGAGAATAGTAAAGCTGCTGCAGTTCCTGTTCGAGTTTTTCCAGTAACTTTGGGTTATAGATTTTACCCTTGGTCATGCCTATCTGTTTGAGCGCATCCTGCATCACTTCATCATTCACCTCCTTGTTACCCTCAACATTCACCGCCGCAATAGCCGGTCTTTCCTCGACCTTTATCAATAGGGTGTTATTGTCCTGGTAAACCTCGATATTGTTAAAAAAACCCGTTTTGTATAACTCCCGAATCACCTCGGGTGAGCGAGCATAATCAAACGATTGCCCGGTTTTAACCGGCAGGTAATTCAATACCGTACCCACCGCTATCTTTTTTATACCCTCGATTTCAATATCCTGAATGACGAAAGATGAGGCATAGGCATTAACAAAAAGCCCAGTTAGCAGTAACAGGGGTAAAACACGCAAAAATTTCAAGCTAATCCACCAGTCTCAAGATATCGTTATAAATCGCAATCGTCATCAACATCAATAACACCACCAGGCCTATACGCTGGCCAATAGACTCCACGGCCTCCGACACCGGACTGCCCTTGATAATTTCAACGATATAATAAAATAAATGTCCGCCATCCAGCATCGGTATCGGTAACAGGTTTAACACCCCCAGACTGATACTGATAATGGCCAGAAAAGCGAGGAACTGTTCCAGGCCAATACGCGCAGACAAGCCTGCGTATTTGGCGATGGTGATCGGACCACTCAGGTTTTTAAGACTGGCCTCGCCAATCACCAGCTTTCCCAGCACTTTCAGGGTCAACACCGACATTTGCCAGGTTTTATCCATTGCGGCGATGGCCGCGCCCACAGGCCCATGCTTTTCAACCACGCGCAATTGCTGCCGCATCTGTTCGGGTATCACGATCACATTTTTAACCCCGATATAACCGAAGGACTCCCCATCCTGAGTTTTTTTACGCGGGGTAATCGTTAAAACCTTGCGCGCACCCTCCCTCTCAACAACCAGTTGCATGGCCCTGTCCGGGTTGGCGCGAATGGCATCTACCCATTGGCGCACATTGGTAATAGTGATGCCATCCAGCGAGACAATATAATCTCCGGCTATCAATCCAGCCGCTTCGGCGGCCCCACCGGGTAAGACTTCATCGATACGTGGGGCGATTTCTGGCCGCCACATCGATAATCCCAGGCGCTTCAGGATATCAGCCTGTTCATCCTGCAAGATTGAGAGATTTTGCGTCTCCAGGCTGAGCTGCCGAATCTGCAGGTCCTGCCCTTGTATTTTCAGGTTTAATACCGAACCATCCACCGCTTCGTGTAATAACGTCAAGCGGGCTTTCTCCCAACTCGGTGTTTCAATCCCGTTGATCGACAGGATAAGGTCTTTTTTCTGTATGCCGGCTGAATAGGCCACGCTCGGGTAAGTGACGTCACCGATATAAGGCTTGATGCCGCTGACGCCACTCATATACATCAGGCTGTAAGCCATAATGGCAAAGATAAAATTGAACGCAGGTCCGGCAAAAACGATGGCAAATCGTTTGCTGACCGACTGGCGATTAAACGCACGCGGTAATTCATGCTCTTCGACCTCGCCTTCGCGTTCATCCAGCATCTTGACATAACCGCCCAGTGGTATGGCCGCCAGGGCATACTCTGTCTGGTCGGTGCCCGCCTTCCTGATCCACAGGGGTTTGCCAAAACCTACGGAAAAACGCAGCACCTTAACGCCGCATTTGCGAGCAACCCAGTAGTGGCCAAATTCGTGAATTGTGACCAATATGCCAATGGCCAGGATAAAAGCAGCTGCGCTGTATAAAAATGACAAGATGTCCATCGGATTAGCCGTTCAAGATAGTCTGCTGGGTATATGTTCTCGCCTTGCGGTCATCCTGCAGAATTTCCTGCAGGTTATCGGTTTGACGGGATTGTACATGATTCATGGTATTTTCTATTAATTCTGCAATTTGGGTAAAGGCAATATCTCGCTGTAAAAACGCCTGCACGGCAATTTCATTGGCCGCATTCAGAATGGCCATGCTGGTACCACCCTGTTCAACGGCCTGCCTCGCCAGACGCAGGCAGGGAAAGCGGTTTTCATCAGCCTGTTCAAAATTTAATTGACTGACCTGAACCAGATCCAATGGTTCCACCCCGCTGACAATACGATCAGGCCAACCTAATGCATTGGCGATGGGAGTACGCATATCCGGTAGCCCCATTTGTGCCAGCACCGAACCATCGCTGTAAGCCACCATGGAATGGATAATACTCTGTGGATGTAACACGATGTCCACATCATAGTGAGGCACATCAAATAACCAGCAGGCCTCTATCAGCTCCAGTCCCTTGTTCATCATGGTCGCTGAATCGACCGATATTTTCGGCCCCATGCTCCAATTGGGATGCGCGATGGCCTGCTCCGGAGTAATAGACGAAAACTGTTCCAGCGGGGTTTCCCGAAAGGGCCCGCCGGAACCGGTTAACAGAATTTTTGTCACGCCATTTTGTTTCAGGCCCGATGGATAATTGCCCGGCAGGCATTGGAAAATGGCGTTGTGCTCGCTGTCTATGGGTAACAGTTCGGCATTAAATTTACTCACCTCGTGCATGAATAAATGGCCGGCCATGACCAGTGCCTCTTTATTGGCCAGCAATACGCGTTTGCCGGCACGCACCGCGGACAATGTCGGCATCAGGCCCACGGCCCCGACTATGGCGGCCATGACAACATCAACCTCCGCGGCAGCGGATACTTCGCCAAGCGCCTGCTCACCGCCAAGCACCTGTAGGTGAGGAAGATCCGTTAATTGTGCCTGTAACAGGGAGGCACTTTCAGCATCAGCCATAACCGCCACCTGCGGACTATAGCGCCGGCAAATCTCTGCCATTTTGTCGACCTGGGTATTCGCCGTCACCGCATACAATTGATACTGATCTTGATGCCTGGACAACACATCCAGGGTACTTTGCCCGATCGATCCGGTTGCACCCAGTATACAGACTGCTTTCACTTAAACGGCCCCCAGTATAAACAGTCCACTAAGATAAACCGGTGTTGCCGCGATCACCGAATCAATGCGATCCAGTACTCCGCCGTGCCCCGGTAATATGCGACCACTGTCCTTCAATCCGGCTTCACGTTTAAGGATGCTTTCGTACAGATCGCCCACCACCGAGAATGCGGCGGTAACCAGACCGAGCATTAAAAATGGCAGATACGGCAGTCCCCAGCCTTCGCTCAGGTAATAGACCAGGGTTATCCAAAATGCATTTAAAATCAGGCCGCCGAGTACCCCTTCCCATGTTTTTCCTGGGCTGATGCCCGGGGCCAGTTTGTTTTTACCAAACGATTTTCCGGAAAAATAAGCACCGATGTCAGCCACCCACACCAGGGTCAACAGGTACATCAATATCCAACTGCCCTGCTCAAAATGCTGGTGAATAAAAACCAGACCCTGTACACAGATCCAGATCAGTAGTGCAGAAAATAAAAAACTGAACAATCGGCGCGAATAGGTCCACTGCCCGGAAAATCGATAACCCAGCATAAACAGTAATATCAAGAGCCACATCACCAGGCCAGTATAACTGTGATAATAAATTTCAGGAATATCCAGGCCAGGTTGAACAATAAAAAACAAAACCACCATGGCCAGTCCCAGTATCCACTGGGCGGACTTTTGCCGGCTTAGCGTCATGTTCACCAGCTCGATTGTTGCCGCCAACAGAATCAATGCAAACAACACTGAAACATACAGGCTGTCGAGAAAAAAAATGGTGCCAACCACGACCAGCGCAAGGATAAGGGCGGTGAAGATTCTTTGTTTTAACACGATATTAGCCCGCCCCGACCTGCTCGGCCGTTTTTCCAAAACGACGCTGACGGCTTGTATAGTTGTCCAACGATTGCTGCATCACCAACTCGGAAAAATCAGGCCATAGCGTATCGGTGAAAAACAATTCGGTATAGGCCAACTGCCACAGTAGAAAATTACTGATACGTTGTTCACCACCGGTACGGATAAACAGATCCGGGTCAGGGGTACCCGCCAGGCTCAAGTGTGCAGCCAGATCCTGCTCGGAAATGGTCTCGGGATCCAGGCTGTTGTTTTTAACTTTCGATGCCAGCTGTTTTGCTGCCTGCAGAATATCCCACTGCCCTCCATAGTTGGCTGCGATATTCAACGTCATCACATTATTATCAGCGGTTTGTGATTCCGATTTTTCAATCTGCTTGACCAGCTTGTTGCTAAAAGCCGCGCGATTACCAATAAAACGGATGCGGATACCATTCTTGATGAGTTCCCCGGTATTTTTTTCCAGTGAAGTGACAAACAGCGACATCAGTGTGGAGACCTCTTCGCTGGGACGATTCCAGTTTTCACTGCTGAAAGCAAACAGGGTCAGGTGGCTGACACCAGCCCTGGCATAAAAAGCGATGGCCTTGCGCGTAGCTTCGACCCCTTTTTTATGGCCATAGGTGCGCGGCATCTTTCTTTGCTGGGCCCAGCGTCCGTTACCATCCATAATAATGGCAACGTGTTTGGGAATAACAGAAGTAGCTTCAGTAGAGCTCGGCATGAAACGCGGCGGTGTAACAGTATTAAGCGACTGTTATCAGATTTCCATCAGCTCTTTTTCTTTTTCCTGCAGCAACTCTTCCAGTTTGGCAATGGATTGATCCGTCACCTTTTGCACCAGTTCCTGGCCTTTACGCTCCTCGTCCTCGGAAATTTCCTTTTCCTTTTGATAGCTTTTCAAATCACTGTTGGCATCACGACGGATATTCCTGACCGCAACGCGGGCATTCTCCGTCAGCTCCTTGACCACTTTTACCAGATCACGTCGACGCTCTTCGGTCAGCGCGGGCATGGGTACGCGGATCACGGTACCGGCGGAAGACGGGTTCAGGCCCAGGTCCGAAGTCATGATGGCTTTTTCAATGGCCGGGGTCATGGAGCTGTCGAAAGCGGTGACCGCCAGGGTTCTGGCATCTTCAGCGGTAATATTGGCCGCCTGATTGATCGGTACCTCGCTACCGTAATAATCAACGGTGACATGATCCAGCAAACTGGCATGTGCCCGACCGGTACGTATTTTTAACAATTCGGTTTTATAGGCTTCAATACTTTTATTCATACGGGCCAAGGCATCCTTCTGGATATCTTCTATCATTTTTTATTCCTCTAATTGGTTACTCGGGTTCCAAGATTTTCACCCCTGGCCAAAGCCAGTAGCGCACCGGTTTCACTGATATTACAGACCGCCATGTCCAGGTTATTTTCATGACACATGACCATTGCGGTAATATCCATGACACCCAGCCTCTGGTCTATCGCCTGTTGATAGGAAAGTTGATCATAACGCGTTGCGTTTGGATTCTTAACCGGATCATCATCATAAATACCATCAACCTTGGTCGCCTTGATCATCAGGTCAGCCTGGATTTCTATGGCCCTGAGACTGGCCCCGGTATCGGTGGTAAAGTAAGGGTTGCCGGTACCTGCTGCAAATATCACGATTTCACCCTGCGAGATACGATCACGCGCGTCTCGCTGGGTATAGTTTTCACAAACCTGCGGCATCGACAGTCCCGACATAACGCTGCATTTTAAGCCCTGTTTGTGCAAGCCGTCTTTCATGGCAATGGCATTCATCACCGTGGCCAACATACCCATGTGATCACCGGCTACACGGTCCAGACCGGCAGCAGCCAGACCCGCGCCACGGAAGATATTCCCCCCGCCGATGACCAGGCCAATCTCCACACCGGCCTGTTGCAGGTTTTGCAACTCAAGCGCAAGATTCCTGATCATGCCAGGGTCAATACCAAAATCATATTGTCCCATCAGGGCTTCACCACTGAGTTTGACGAGCAGGCGTTTGTATTTAAGATCAGTCATATTTCTTCATCGGGTTAAAACATTCACCACTGACACCCGCATAGATGTTGGTAGTCAGGGCAATACAAAAACGATTGCCAACATTTCAGAGAACACGAAGAACTAATTGAGCCTGACTATAAACAATACTTTTTTTAGCTTCGTGTACTTCGGGATTAACTCTATCAATTTAAAAAAGGCCGCAGATGCGGCCTTTTTTGTTAGCAGTGTTAGCCTTTTACCTGGGCCATGACTTCTGCAGCGAAGTCTTCCTGTTTCTTTTCAATGCCTTCACCCACTTCAAAACGGACGAAGCGGTTAACCTTGGCATTGGCCCCGGTGAGCAGTTTGCCGACCGTTTGATCAGGGTCCTTTACAAAGGGCTGGCCGAGCAGTGTTATTTCAGCCAGGAATTTCTTCAGGCGACCCTGAATCATTTTTTCAATAATTTCAGCCGGCTTGCCACTGGACTCGGCCTGGGCAATCAGAATGGCTTTTTCTTTTTCAACCGTTTCAGCCGGCACCTCGGATTCATCAACATGCTGGGGATTGACGGCAGCCACGTGCATGGCAATATCACGCGCCATATCGGTATCGGCACTGGAATCGACAATCACTCCAATCCTGGCGCCGTGCTGGTAAGACACCATGGCATCATCCGAAGTCAGGATTTGGAAACGGCGAACCTTGATGTTTTCACCAATCTTGGAAACCAGAGCTTCACGTGCCTGCTCAACGGTCTGGCCGCCAGCAGTGGTCATGGACGACAGGGTTTCAACATCCACAGGTTCCTGATCGAATACCACATCCGTCACCGCATCGGCAAAGGCCTGAAAATTGTCATCTTTGGCAACAAAATCGGTTTCACTGTTAACTTCAACAATTACCGCTTTTTTACCATCATCTGACAGCTTGATCTTGATGGCACCGTCGGCCGCAACTCGACCGGCCTTTTTATCGGCCTTGGCGGCACCGGATTTACGCATTAATTCGGCGGCTGCTTCGATATCACCGTCACTTTCGACCAGCGCTTTCTTGCACTCCATCATGCCTGCGCCAGTTCTTTCACGCAGTTCTTTTACTAAGGATGCTGTTATAGCCACGTTGTATTCCTCATTTAATTCAATTCTAAAGATTATTACTCGGCTTCTTTTTTGGCTTCAGCCTTTTTGGTTGCGGCCTTTTTAGTAGCCGCTTTTTTAGTGGCTGCCTTTTTGGTTGCGGCTTTTTTGGTCGCTGCCTTTTTGGTTGCGGCTTTTTTGGTTGCTGCTTTCTTGGTTGCCGCTGCTTTATCCTCAGCCTCCTCAGCCGTCACCTCGGTCTTTTCTTCGGTTTCAACTGGCGCTTCCTGTGCAGTCTCGGATTTTGCTTTTGCAGTCACTGCTACTTTTTTGGGGGCGGCCTTGGCCTTGCCCGAATTTGCGACAACCGATCCATCTTCATCCAGCTCGATCAGTTCATCGTTTCCGGCGGCGACAACAATTGATGCCTTGCCATCGTTAATGGCTTCCGCCGCCAGGCGCGCATACAGATTGATGGCACGCATGGAATCATCATTACCCGGCACGATATATTCAATATCGTCGGGTGAATTGTTGGTATCAACAATACCGACCACCGGGATACCCAGCTTGCTGGCTTCCTGTACGGCAATCTTTTCGTAACCGACATCGATAACAAACAGGGCATCTGGCAGGCCACCCATGTCCTTGATACCGCCCAGGGTTTTATTCAGTTTTTCCTGTTCGCGTTGCAGGTTAAGGATTTCTTTCTTGTTTCTAACATCGTAGGAATTGTTTTCCGCCATCTCTTCCAGTTCTTTCAGGCGACGAATCGACTGACGTACGGTACGGAAGTTGGTCAACATGCCGCCTAACCAGCGGTGATTTACGTAGGGCATATTGCAGCTTTCGGCAGCGGCCTTGACGGAATCGTGCGCGGCGCGTTTGGTGCCAACAAACAGGACCTTGCCTTTCTGAGAGGCGATTTTACCCAGGTAGCTGGTGGCCTCATTGAACATGGGTAGCGACTTTTCGAGATTGACGATGTGAATCTTGTTGCGTTCGCCGAAGATAAACGGCGCCATTTTAGGATTCCAGAAACGGGTTTGGTGACCGAAATGAACGCCCGCTTCCAACATTTCACGCATAGTGACGTTAGACATAATAGTTTCTCCAGATGTCTTATAAAGTGTAAGGTTGTATCATTAACAACTGCATTACACTTTGGGTTAAACCTCCACAAACCCCATTGTTAAGACCGGAACTCTGGTAAAATCCTGGCACCCGAAACAACGTGACGGAATGTGTGTGAATTTCACCCTTACGGGTGATTAAGTAGTATGCCTTCAATCAATGTTGCCGAAGGCGCGCGCTTTATACCATAATCGCATCTTTACAACAATAACCGTTTGAAATTTTATGGCCATAACGCTGAAAACAGCTGAAGAAATCGACAAAATGCGGGTGGCGGGACGCCTTGCCGCTGATGTACTGAAAATGATAGAGCCTCATGTGGTGCCGGGTGTCACAACCGATCGCCTGGATGAGATATGTCATGACTATATTGTCAATCAACAACAGGCCATACCGGCGCCGTTGAATTACCGGGGGTTTCCAAAATCCATCTGTACCTCGGTCAACCACCAGGTTTGCCACGGTATCCCTTCCAGCAAGGTACTGAAAAACGGCGACATCATCAATATCGACATCACCGTCATCAAGGATGGCTACCACGGTGATACCAGCCGCATGTTCATGGTCGGCAAACCCAAGGTACAGGGGCAACGACTGTCGCAAGTCGCCTACGACTGCATGAAAATCGGTATTGAAATGATTCGTCCGGGCATTCAACTCGGTGATATCGGTCACGCCATTCAAACCTATGCTGAAAAAAACCATTGCAGTATCGTGCGTGAATACTGCGGACATGGCATTGGCAAGGTATTTCATGAAGATCCGCAGGTTTTGCACTACGGAAAACCCGCTACCGGAGTGGTTCTCGAACCCGGCATGACTTTTACCATCGAACCCATGGTCAACCTGGGTAAAAGACAGGTCAAATTATTACCCGATGAATGGACGGTGGTAACCAAGGACCACAGCCTGTCCGCCCAGTGGGAACACACCAACCTGGTGACCGATGATGGATTTGAAGTACTGACCGAACACCCCGACTGGCCGCTATAAGTTTAGCGAATACAATCATGCCCTTAAGCTCCCTGCAATGGCTGGATGACACGCTCGCCCAGGCCGGCACCGAAATCAAACCGATCGCCGAGGCATTGAACGAAGCGACCGATTTACTTTATAAATCCTTTACCCCGCATGCCGACGCTGATTTACTGGTACGGCAAAAGTCCCGCTTTGTCGATCGAATTCTGACGCATTACTTCGCGCGCTACATCGGAGAGACCGAAAAAAACATAAGCGCATTACTGGCCGTTGGTGGTTATGGGCGCGCCGAACTGCTACCTGCTTCAGACATCGATCTGATGATTTTGCTAAAAAACAAACCCGATAAAGGACTGCAGCAACAGATTTCCGCCTTCCTGACTTTCTTGTGGGATATCGGGCTCGAGGTGGGCGCCAGCGTTCGCACTGTAAAAGACTGTGTCAGCGAGGGTCGAAATGATGTGACGGTGATGACCAACATGATTGAGTCTCGCCTGATCACCGGTGATGAAAGGTTGTATGAGCAATACAAGCAGGCCATTTCGCCCAAGAAGATGTGGTCTTCCAAAGAGTTTTTTAAAGCCAAGCTGGAAGAGCAGAAAAACCGTCATTTACGTTTTAATGACACCGCCTATAACCTGGAACCCAACATCAAGGAGGGCCCGGGTGGTTTACGTGACATTCAAATTATTGGCTGGGTTGCCAAACGTCACTACGGAGCGCGCAACCTGAAAGAACTGGTTACACACAAGTTCCTGACCGAAGACGAATACCAGAAACTGGTCGATGGGCAGACCCATTTATGGCGCATTCGTTTTGCCCTGCACCGCCTGACCGGCCGACGTGAAGATCGCCTGTTGTTCGATTACCAGAAACAACTCGCTGAATTTTTTGGTTATCAGCAGGGTGATAACAACCTGGCCATTGAATCCTTCATGCAACAGTACTATCGCACCATTATGGAACTGGAGCGACTCAACGAGATGTTGTTACAACTGTTTCGCCAGGAAATCCTGTTCAAACCCTTTTTCAATCGCAAACATAAACTCAATGATGACTTCCTGTTACGCCATGGATACGTTGAAGCGGTTAATGACCAGGTATTCGTCAATAATCCTTCTGCATTGATTGAAATATTCGTAGTCATGCAGTCCCGCCCTGATATCCAGGGTGTGCATGCTGCCACCATTCGCCTGATACGCCAGAGTCGCCATTTGATAGACGATAAGTTTCGCTCTGACCCCAAAAATACCGAATTATTCATGACCTTCATGCGTAACCCGACCGGTATCATCCATCAGCTGCGGCGTATGAACAACTACGGCATACTGGCCGCCTACATACCGGTATTTGAAAAGATAGTGGGACGTATGCAATACGACCTGTTCCATGCCTATACGGTCGACCAGCACACCCTGTTTGTTATTCGCAACCTGCGCCGGTTTTCAGTTGAAGAATGGAGACATGAATTCCCGTTATGCAACCAGATACATGACCAACTGGAAAAACCGGAATTACTCTACCTGGCCGGCCTGTTTCATGACATTGCCAAGGGACGCGGTGGTGACCATAGTGTGCTGGGTGCAGAGGATGCCGAGCAATTCTGCCTGCAACACGGCATGAATCGCAAGGATACGCGGGTTGTCTCGCAGCTGGTGCGCAAGCACCTTCTAATGTCGACTACCGCCCAACGCAAAGACATCAGCGACCCCGACGTGGTTCACCAGTTTGCGCGCGAAGTCGGCAGTGAAAGCATGCTCGATTACCTGTACCTGTTGACCGTGGCCGATATCCGCGCCACCAACCCGAAACAGTGGAATAACTGGAAAGACTCCCTGCTGCGCGAGTTATACCACGCTGCCAAGCAGGTTATACGCCAGGGTATAGAACAGGCGCCGGATGTGGAAGAAATCATCAAGGAAAACCGCGATGTAGCCTGTGACGCCATCGCGCAGGCCAATTATGACCGTGCGGAAATTGAATCCATTTGCGGGGAATTTCCTGGTGATTACTTCCTGCATCACAAGGCGGAGGAAATACAATGGCATGTATCGTCAATAATGGATAATCCGCGTGATAGCTCGGTGGTAAATATCCGTCAGTCGATACATTCCAAATCGACCGAAATCTTTATTTATACTCGCGATACACTGCATGTTTTTCAACGCGTGGTGGGAGTGTTAAGCAATATGAACCTGGATATTCTGTATGCGGATATCTATACCACCAGCGACAAGCAGACACTTGATACCTATATTATTCAAAATACCGAGGGTGATCCCATCACCGATGACAGCGATATCCGACAAATCCAGCAAACTTTGCTCAAAGCCGTTGCAGGCAAACATAAACCCGATATCCAGATCAACCAGCGTATGCCCAGGGTACTGAAATCTTTTATCAGCCCGACCCAGGTCCATTTTACCCAGGATTTACTCAATCACCGCACCATTATGGAAATTACCACCGCTGACCGGCCCGACCTGTTGTATACCATTGCCAGCCTGATTACCGAAAGCGGCCTGCATGTTAACCATGCCAGAATCGCCACGCTGGGCGAGCGCGTGGAAGATATTTTTTATCTGAACGATCCACAGCACCAGGCGGTGCGTGACATGGAATTACTGGATCAATTAAAAGACCGTATTATCAATACGCTGGATTCGCATGATCGGGTTGAATAGCGTTATCTCGGCACACATCGATATACCTTGAAATTTAACTTGCCCTCACTGATCTCACCATCAGCCACAATGGTATCACCGTCAAGATTGATGGCCGAGTTACGCGCCAGTGATTCAAGTTCATCGCGCACGGCATTGGGATGACGGTTGATGCCGGCAACACTGGCCGCAGTGCTTGATGTGGTCTGGCCGAGATACTCGCATTTGCTGACCTCGTTAGCGTTCAATATGCGTACCTTTTCCCCTTCGGGGGTTAACTGCACCCAGGTACAGGCCTGTAGTATCGAAACGGTTAAAACCATAAAACCCAATTTTTTTATCGACATATTTCTTCCTCAGTCAATCAATTGCTTGTTGCATTGTATCATGAAGGCAGGAATTCGATGGGATAGGTAACCGTCACCGGTTCCACATCTTTTGCTGCGAACTTAAAGCTTTTTATGCGCCTTAGCAGACGTTTTTCCAGGTCGTGGTCATTCAATTCGCTGGACACTATCGCCAGTTTTGACACCTCTCCGGATGGGGCAATGGTAATACGCAGAATTATTTTTCCTTTCAAACCCGGATTTTTACGTCTTGCCCGATTATACAGATTAAACAGTGCACTCTTGTTTTGATCAAAAACCAGTGTCACCTCTTCTTCGGCCCTGGCCCCAGCCCTGGTTGATTTTGTTTGGCGGGACTTCAGCGCATTCGCAGAAGAGGGTTGGTTGACCGTCTCGGGTTTGATCAATGCCTGTTGAACCTGCTGGACCTCAACAAGGGATAAGCGGGTTTGCCCTACCCGGGTGGAATAAGCTGAATTGTCAACACCGCCACTGCCGGAAACGGTGTCAGCAATTAATAATTGTCCAGGATTGGTTGCATTGCTGCCGCCTGAAGCCGAGCCGGTGGATAATTGACCCCCCACCATGTTGCTGATCTCGTCGGTGTCCATCAGGTCGGATAATTCGTTAGCCAGGGCCAGCAAGCCACTGTTCTCAGCTTTTTTTCGGGCCTGTTTTTCACCTTTTGTAAGGGGTTTGGCTGCCGTTTTAGGCCTGGTTATCTTTGTAACCTTAGGCTTGTCGTCCTTTTTAGGCTTGGGCTTGGGCTTGGCTTTTACCGGCTCGGGTTTCGGCTGCTTGATTTGCGGCCTTTGCTTTTTTTTTTCAAGCAACAGATTGGCAATACGTTCGGGGACTTCGACACGCGGTTCGCGTTTCTTCTCTGGCAGGTTTATGGACGATACCATCAGACCCAGCAACAACATCAGCGAGACAACGACCAGGCTGATGAGCTTAAACTGCCTTTCGGCGGGTGACTGGGGGCTCCAGTCCAGGGATAGACGGTGGTACTCGGAAGCCGTCATCAGGATTGACCACCGCTTTGAGGTTTCTGCATGGCCGCAAAAGCAACCTGGGTGTAATCCACCTGCCGACAGGTAGCGAGAATCTTGCGCAACAATTCATAGGAGATATTTTCATCACCCATGATCGTGATCGCCCTGGATACAGGTTTTGAGTCCGAAGTGTCACTCAAACCGGCCCGGGTCGCCTGAAATCGGAGTTCCTGTTCCAGGTCCTTGATTAAATCCTGCTCATGTTGCAAGACTTGCCGGATATCGGCTACCTTGCGCCCCTGGACCACAATATGTTGCTCTGTCACGACTAGAACCAGTGTTTCGCGCGGCACTTTTTTGGCCACCGAGGTGGGTAACTTGATGTCTTTTTTACTGGGCAGTTGTTGAACCGTCGATGAACTCACCAGTAAAAAGAACACCAGGATGGTAAAGATATCCATCAAAGAGACCAGGTTGATCGAGGGCCGCTTGCGGGCTTCATGATGTCTTTCCATGCGTCGTGCACGACGTGACATTTGCATCATGATGACGCCCCCCTTGAATTTGTGTCGCTGTTTTTCTGGCTTTCGGTTTCAGCTATTTTTGCCGGAGCATCACCAATGGAAATATTGGGAAACAATTCGACAGTTTCCACCTCGGTAAACTGAATTACATCTGCTGACCGAACATGATCCATCACCTGTATCAGCGTCTTGTAATTCACCTTCGGATCCAGCAACAAGGTGATGGCGTCTTCTTCAGGAAAACGCGATTTGATTTCGATCAGGACATCACTGAAAACCTGCCAGTTGGTTTGGTCCTGTTGTCGTTCGAGGTACTTGATTCTACCCAGGGTTGCATCCCTGATTTCAAAACTATCAGGACGTATAACCAGTTCAAGCTGTAACTTTATTTTTTGTTGTTGCTCTGGCTTTGCATCTTTAGGCGGAAGATTCAGCTCCAGGATGGTAATGCGGGAAAATACGGCGGTGATCAATAAAAAAGGGACCAGAATCACCATCAGGTTCAGGAAGGCTGTGATATTCAGCTCCACGACTTCCTGTACGCGTTTTTTCTTGACCAGCTTCATGCGGATATCAGTTTCCTTCCATTTATTCTTCAGCAATCAAATTTAAACATTTGACCGCGGCCATTTCGATATTATCCACCAGTCTTGCCGTTTTGGTGACGAGGTAGGAATGCATCAGTATCATCGGTATTGCGGCAACCAGTCCAAAGGCGGTGGTATTCATGGCCACCGAAATACTGGAAGATAACAGGTCGGCCTTTTCGGCAGGATCAGCACCGGCAACCGCGGTAAAGGCCTGGATCAGGCCGATGATGGTACCGAGCAGCCCCAGCAGGGTGGCAATATTGGCAAAGGTCGCCAGGTAATGCGTGCGTTGTTCCAGGTCCGGCAGCACTTCCATCATGCCCTCTTCCATGGCCGATTCGATGACTTCTCGTGATGCATTGGATTTTTTGCGTGCAAAGCCATAACTTAGCATCGTGGCCAGCGGCGTCTGTACAGTTTCGGTTAATTTCATGGCGCGCGATAAATCTTCAGCCTTAAGCATTGGCACCAGCTGCTTCCATATTTTGTTGGTTTTACCCTGTGTTTTCATGAGGTACATGAAACGCTCCAGGGCAATGGCAAGACCCAGGGCGAGAACAATCAGGATGGGATACATAAATGCCCCACCTGTCTGAAAGAATTTTACTATTTCCACGCAACAGCTCCTTAATTTCCAGTGTGCAAAGTTGTTTAAATTATATCAGGTAAAAGAATTGGTTAAGATTGCTTCTCATCCATGATTGATGCCGGGTTAATCACTACGCATGATTATTTATCGATGTC
>JANTFY010000002.1 GCA_024763185.1 Gammaproteobacteria bacterium
GCGGCTCACGCTTGGGAGTTACTATGAGATTCCCGTTACTGTCAAACTACGGGTGCCTCCCCAGCAAAGCTGGGGGGTCTCCATTTTGTACTAGAAAAGCCAACTTGAAGCTGGTGATGCGCGAGCGCCAGGTAGCAAATCCGGCGACAGTAACAATGCCCCCTTTTTGAAGAGATGCGCCAGTATTCGGTCTATGATTGACTGATCTTTAATACAGGCAATTATCCGGGCTTCGCCCCCGCACTTTGTGCAAATAGATACATCAATGTTGAAAACACGTTTGAGCATTTGCGCCCAGGTCATTGCCTTGAGTCGCTTTTCTGGCATGCTGTCATCAATGGAATTTAGTGGACTTCCTTTTCCGCGTTTTGCCGGTGTCACATCTGCACGGAATTGTCTGTTAGGCGCGAATACACCATGAAACCGTGTCAGATTCACCCTGGGCCTGGGTATGAGTGCAGCCAGTTTCGCGATGAAATCCATCGGCTCAAATATGACATGTGTGGTGCCGTCACTGTAGGGTGTTTTAAGCTGATAACGGATATTACCTGAAGATGTCAGAGAAATATGTCGTTCAGCGATAGCTGGCCTCGTGATATAGCGACATAAATGCTCAAGCTTCTGCCGCTCCCAGACCTGAGTCGCCACCCGGGCGTGTAAACTGATTCCGGATTCTTTAGCCACCTGAGCAAACCGATCATCTTCATCCCAGGCAGGTATGGTTTGCAGGGTAAATACTTTCCGTCCTTGTTGCGGTCCCACGGTGATACGGTAACTAACCTTGCAACCGACTACCTGTTGCATCGGGTCTTCATCAGCAGGCTCTAAATTTAAATAGCAATTCTCGGCTTAAGCATCCTGCGTCGCTCTACCTCCTGCATCCTTGCAGTCGTCATCGTCCCGTTCGAGTATCCCTTCTCGCTCCAGAAATCCAGCCACCCGGCTGCTTAGCTTGTGGAGTAATTCTATCAATTCCTGTTGTTCCGGCTCGTTGATTCGCTTGAATCGCGTTTTACCGTATTGGTTCTTTATGAACACTCCGTCCAAAAACAGCATGTGGAAATGCACATTGAGATTATTTCGGGCATCCTGCCCTCCACCCCTACGGGGTCAGCCTTAGGCTGTTTAAAATCGTTTCCGACGATTTTATCAAAGCACTGCCAAAACGTTGAATCAGCGTCACTGATCCGGTTTGCGCTGTTTTTCGGGTATAGCCGGATTTTTTGATCACATGGCCAGAAATTGCCCGATATACTATCCCAAGCGCTCTACTCATTAATTCCGGTCGGCTGGTAAAAAGAAACCGTAATTGAAATGGAAAACTTAATACCCTCGGCAATTGCTCCTGCATTGCCCTAATACATGCCATTCATGGCATTAACTGGCGTATGGATTGTTTTGGTAAAACCTCATTCACTAATAAAGCAGCACTTTCAGCCATACGCCTTACCCCGCAACTCGGGCACAAAATCGTCTGGAGCGATTTTGAACAGTCGAAGACTGGCCCAAAGGGCGGAGGGCTGGATGCCCGGAGTAAAACCCTCTGCGCTTGCAGCTGAATGCGACCAGGTGCTCATGGTGGCAATGGGTGCATTGCACCCTCATGAATCCGTACTCCAATCGGCCACACTTGAGGAAGTCGTCAAACTCCTGTTGAACGTACAATGGCAATGCCTTGCCGTGACAGGTCATCATGTCCCTGAATTCTGGGTAATATCGTTCAACAATTTGATATAGAAGCGTCCTTTCAGGCTGATGACGCTGATAGAGTTGAGTTGGGGCTGATCCTTCCTTGATCGGTGCAGGTAACATGCGGCTCTCCTTTCCTTGGAGGGCCTTTTGTTCTCATAATATTCTCTATTAGACTAATATTTCTGACCAATATTAGCTAAGACAGCTCGAATCATTTAAAATGAACGAATCGAACGATATAAAACGGTGAATATTATGGATGCTCTTTCTGCCAACGAGGCCAAAACCCACTTCGGCGATATGCTCTTAAAGGCTCAGCGTGCGCCGATTCAGATTAACAAGAATGGCAAGCCGGTAGCCGTTGTGATCTCGGCAGAGGAGTACGAGAGCATCGAGGCATTGAAACTTCGGCTGTTACAATCCCGGCTCGCCCAGGCTCAGGCCGATATTGCCGCCAGCAATTTGATTGATGGTGAGGCGTTCTTTGATGAACTGGAATCGGGTAAACACGACTGACAATAAATATCCTGTCCAGGCCAAATTCCGTGCCAAACTACCGCCTAACACCGGACGCAAAAGCTGACCTTATCGAAATACGCGGTTACACCTTCGAGCAGTGGGGTGCCGATCAGTCCAGAAAATATTTGTCCGATCTGCGTCAGACCATTCGACTGCTAACCGAAACACCGTCCATTGGAAAAGCACGTCCTGATGTTGGAGCCAATGTAATGAGCTTTCCCCATGTCAGCCATGTCATTTACTACGTTATTCATAAAAAAGAGCTAGTGGTATTTGGTGTACTGCATAAACGGATGGTGCCAGTCAAACACCTGATCGATCGGGACACGATTTAAAACGAAAACTAACCCTATTAATTTCAAAAATAAAATGAATTCAATGGGGATTTTGTGGACTCTAAATGCTCAACCAATAACTCATGCAGCTTGCCATTCTCTCCCTTATCCATGGTTTCCTTTAAAACAGCGTGCCATTCATCCCTTTAATTTCAGATATCTCACTCAAATAATTACTCGCTATGGTTTAGTTCTCCCCCGACGACCCGCAAGCAACCTCAGGGGCTTGGTGAGAGGGAAGGTTTTATTGCATTTACGGCATTGGGCCTAATAGTACTGCTCCTTTTCATTACTGACATTCACCAGATAAAACTTATTACGCTTGTCTCACTCGTCTTCGTGGTAATACTCAAACAGATTTATATGATGATTTTTGCATTCCGGATTCGGACAACTGGCATAGGGTATGGAATGCGGAAGGCAACGATGAAAGGCTTTAAGCACACTGACATTGGAGTAGGCAATATGAGTCTGTTTACAGCGCTTGCACACATGCTTGATCACCCCGTCATTGATTTTGTTGTCATATGCGTATTTGGTGGCTGAATGTCCTTTTCAGACAGACCGAAATTATCATAGGCGGGGTTTCGACAGACATTGGCATCAATAGAGAAACCCGTCAGGCTTGGGCTCACCACAGACGGGATTTCGATGTGTTTCCGTACACTGCTCATAAGATTAGGGAAAAGTTAAGCCTTTCTTAGCGCGTAAAAAAGGCTTTTTTGATTTCTAACTATTAAACGCTTTTTGCGTAGGACTTCCATAATTTCTAGTTATTTCAATAGGATAGAGTCCTTTTATCTATCCCGTTGTTTTGTCGAAATTCCGTTTTTTTATCACAAAATTCCGAACGTCTATCAAAAACCCCCCCCCGAAAGCAGGGTCTTTTTTAATCCGATTACATCAATTGCTTCTTATAAACCAGAAGCAATCAACGCGAATAGAAATTAAACTATTCAGCTGTAACGTTTGCAGCCTGCGGGCCTTTAGGTCCTGATTCAACGTCAAAATTGACCGTCTGGCCTTCATTCAACACTTTGAAACCTGAACCCTGGATCGCAGAATAATGGACAAAAACGTCCGCACTGCCATCAGAAGGAGAAATAAAGCCGAAGCCCTTGGATTCGTTAAACCACTTAACGGTACCTGTAGTCATGATAATTACCTTTAAAAAATGAAAATATAATCATGTGCATATCACAACAAGGTAATTACAGGAAAGACCGGGGTGGAACTTCTGGCAAACTTAATGGACGTGCAACTGATTGTAAAAAACCAACGCTTAATTGAATCTGCCAGGCATCTACAATTAAGGGTCAGCGTGATACAGTATATACCAAATAATTCACATTTCACCTTTTTTTAAGGTGACCGGCATGGCTGCATAAAACTCTATCAATATTCGAACAGCAACAACTCAGACAAGTCCGGCTGCCATAAATACCGTTTCAAATTCACTCGGTTATTCGACACAACAACACCCTCTTGCCATAACAGGTCTGCCTGTCGTCGAGCTTTTTCACCACCCGCCTTGAAAGCCAGTTGACCATTACTTTTAAGTACGCGGTGCCAGGGAATATGCAACTTATCTGGCGTATTCCTAAGCACTGAACCCACCAGGCGCGCCCTGCCTGGCAAACCAGCCAGATCGGCTATCAAACCATAACTGGCGACTTTTCCAGGTGGGATTTTAAAAACCATAGAGCGGATTTGTTGGGCTTTTTGAGTATTTAATGACATTTGAATAAACAAAGATAAGAGCTTCGATTATATTATAGTGCTCCCTACGATTTCCCGTATTGACGGATACTGTGTAAAAGCCATGAAATCATTCAGTCTCAAAGCCCTAAAGATCATCCTTGCGGTACTCTTGATCAGTGCCTGTGCCACCAACATAGCCGGTCGAAAACAACTCATGTTGATCTCCGAGAACGAGGCCATTAAAGCCTCAAAACAAGCTTATTCCCAGACACTTCAACCTTTCGCCGAAGAAGGCAAGTTGGACAGTGATCCAGCCCTTGTGATACGGGTCAATAACATCACCAACCGACTGGTGAAACAGGCAAAAGTTCTGCGCAAGGACAGTGCAAACTGGCAATGGAGCGTAAAAGTGATTGATGACCCAAATACGGTCAACGCCTGGTGCATGGCCGGCGGAAGAATGGCTATCTACACGGGTCTTATTGAAAAACTCGATGCAAGCGATGATGAAATTGCCCAGGTCATGGGGCATGAAATAGCGCATGCCCTGGCCAACCATTCAGCGGAACGCATATCCGTAGCCATGGCCAGTGACATGGCTTTAGGGATCTATCAAAGCAGTACCAATGCATCGGCAACTTCGACCGGGCTGGCCACGATTGCTGCGCAAGTGGCACTGAAACTGCCAAACAGTCGAACCTCTGAAAGTGAGGCGGATAAGATAGGCATAGAGCTTGCCGCCCGCGCCGGTTATGATCCGCATGCCGCGGTCAGCTTGTGGAAGAAAATGGCAAAGGTCAGTGGGCATGGCGGTCTGGAATTTTTGAGTACCCATCCGGCACCCAAGAATCGCGAAAAAACCCTGAAAAACCTCATACCGAAAATGATGCCACTGTACCAGGCCGCGCGCGATAAATAAGGGTTCAGGATAAATCCAGCACATCCATCATATCGAATAGGCCACGCTCTTTCGCAGACAACCACTCGGCTGCCCGGATTGCGCCTTTGGCAAAAGTCATGCGACTGGAGGCCTTATGGGTGATCTCGATTCTTTCACCGATGCCGGCAAACATCACGGTGTGCTCACCGACAATGTCTCCGGCACGGATGGTTTCAAAACCGATAGTCTTTCGATCCCTCTCTCCAGTCTGACCTTGTCGGCCATACACGGCACAATCCTTTAAATCACGTCCCAGGGTTTCTGCAACGACCTGGCCCATTTTTAATGCCGTTCCGGAGGGTGCATCCACCTTGTGGCGGTGATGCGCTTCCACCACCTCGATATCAACGTCGTCACCCAGCACCTTGGCTGCCATCTGCAGCAATTTTAAAGAAAGATTAACACCCACGCTCATGTTAGGTGCATAAACAATTGCGATAGACTCGGCCGCCTTTTTTATTTTCTGTTCCAGTGCTTCGTCACAACCTGTTGTGCCAATAACCAGCTTTCGTTGCTTGGCCACGCAGTAATCGATATGCGAAGTGGTAATGGTCGGATGAGTGAAATCAATCAGTACATCAAAATCAGCGGCCTGACCCAGAGAGGGCGACACAGGAACCCTTAATGGATGGCCAATACCGGCCAGATCTCCGACATCGGTTCCAATCAGGCTACTGTCTGCCCGCTCTGTCGCCGCGGATAATCGACACCGATCTGATTGCTCGCAGGCCTCGATCAATGTTCGACCCATTCGGCCGCCGGCACCGGCTATGGCGATGTTAGTCATGGGGGTATACCTTTCAGATTATTTCAAACCAATATTTTAAACCACAGAGCAGACGAAGGACACTGGGGTTTAAGCGCTACGGTTTGCAAAATTAAAACCTAGAAAACTCTCAGGGTTTCATGTCTTCAAAGAATTTTTTTACACCGTCCAGCCAGGAATGCTCATTGGGACTGTGCTTTTTGTTGGATTTACCCATCGACTCGCCGAGTTGTTCCAGAATAGCCTGTTGTTCTTTATTGAGTTTAACCGGCGTTTCAACCACAACGCGGCAAATCAAATCACCCACAGCACCACCGCGTACCGGTTTGACACCCTTGCCACGCATGCGAAACAACTTATGAGTTTGCGTACCGGCGGGTATTTTCAGGTTTAAACGTCCGTTCAGGCTGGGTACTTCTAATTCACCGCCTAATGCCGCGGTGACGATATTGATCGGCACATCGCAGTAAAGATCGGCATTGTCGCGCTCAAAGATGGCATGCGGTTTGACCCGAATCTGCACATACAGGTCACCCGGGGGTGCACCACGCTCGCCCATTTCACCTTCCCCACTCAAACGAATGCGGTCACCATTATCCACCCCGGCAGGTACGTCCACCGACAGCGACTTGTAATGTTTAACACGCCCTTCACCGTGGCAGGTATTACAGGGTTCCTTGATCACCTGGCCGGTTCCCCGACAGCTTGGGCAGGTTTGCTGTACCGAGAAAAATCCCTGTTGCATACGCACCTGCCCATGTCCGGCACAGGTGGTACAGGTTTCTGGCGAGGTCCCCTTACGGGCACCGGTGCCTGCGCAATCGGTACAGGTTTTATGCGTGGGGACTTTAATTTTAACCGTGGTACCGGCCACTGCATCTTCCAGTGTTAATTCAAGATTGTATTGCAGGTCTGCACCCTTGCGTACACGGGTGCCACCGCCACCACTGAAAATATCTCCAAAGATATCACTGAAGGCATCGCCGAAACCGCCGCCACCAAATCCACCGCCGGCCTGCTGGTTGACACCGGCATGGCCAAACTGGTCATAGGCCGCGCGTTTTTGGGAATCCGACAACACTTCGTAGGCTTCCTTGGCTTCCTTGAATTTATGCTCGGTTTCCTCGTCGGCATCGGTATTACGATCCGGATGATACTTCATCGCCAGACGACGGAAGGCCTTTTTCAATTCAGCCTCGGAGGCCGATCTGCTAACACCCAGAACTTCGTAATAATCTCGTTGTGACATATCGATGGATAAATATCAGTGGGCACAGGATTCTGTGCTTGAATTCTAAATATAAATGCGGACGAGTGTTTACACACCCGTCCGCGAACAGTTGTAGATCAGTGGTTAAGCTTATTTTTTATCGTCGTCTTTGACTTCTTCAAATTCAGCATCAACCACGTCATCATCGGCTTTTCCGGCATTGGCATCGCTGGCATTTTGCGCTTCGCCTGCCGCTTCACCGGCATTGGCCGCGTAAGCTTTTTCGGCGAGCTTGCCTGAGGCTTCCGCGAGTGCCTTGGTCTTGGCTTCGATATCATCCTTGTCACTGCCTTCCAGTGCCTTCTTAAGATCGGCCACGGCGCTTTCAATAGCGTCCTTGTCTGAGGCTTCAACCTGCTCACCCAGATCCTTCAACGACTTTTCAGTCGCATGAATCATGGCTTCCGCCTGGTTACGAACCTCAACCAGTTCACGTACCTTGCGGTCTTCATCGGCATGCGCTTCGGCATCCTTGATCATCTTATCGACTTCGTCATCGGACAGGCCGGAAGAAGCCTTGATCACGATCTTTTGCTCCTTGCCGGTTGCCTTGTCTTTGGCCGATACATGCAGAATACCGTTGGCATCGATATCGAAAGTTACTTCGATTTGTGGAATACCACGCTGAGCCGGTGGAATATCCGACAGGTCAAAACGACCCAGTGATTTGTTAGCCGAGGCCACTTCACGCTCACCCTGCAGTACATGCACGGTTACCGCGGTCTGGTTATCTTCAGCCGTTGAGAAAGTTTGCGATGCCTTGGTCGGAATCGTGGTGTTTTTCTCGATCAGCTTGGTCATCACGCCACCCAGGGTTTCGATACCCAGAGACAGCGGGGTGACATCCAGCAGCAATACATCTTTTACATCACCAGACAACACACCACCCTGGATTGCGGCACCGGTTGCAACCGCTTCATCAGGATTGACATCTCGGCGCGATTCCTTACCAAAGAAGTCTTTAACTACTTCCTGAACCTTGGGCATACGGGTCTGACCACCTACCAGGATGACGTCATCGATTTCGGAAACCGATAAACCGGCATCGTCAAGAGCCACCTTCAAAGGATCGATGGTACGTGCAATCAGGTCATCAACCAGCGATTCCAGCTTGGCACGGGTAATCTTCAGGGTCAGGTGCTTGGGGCCTGTGGCATCGGCGGTGATATAAGGCAGATTGACGTCTGTCTGGGTTGCTGAAGACAGTTCGATCTTGGCTTTTTCTGCTGCCTCTTTCAGACGCTGCATGGCCAGGGGGTCACCGCGCAGGTCCATGCCCTGCTCTTTCTTGAATTCATCCGCCAGGTAATCAATCAGACGCAGGTCGAAATCTTCACCACCAAGGAAGGTATCACCATTGGTTGAAAGCACTTCAAACTGGTGTTCGCCATCGATTTCTGCCACCTCGATAATGGATATATCAAAGGTACCACCACCCAGATCGTATACCGCCAGTTTCTTATCACCGGTTGCCTTGTCCATACCGTACGCAAGTGCCGCTGCGGTAGGCTCATTGATGATACGTTTAACTTCCAGACCGGCGATCTTGCCGGCATCCTTGGTTGCCTGTCGTTGAGAGTCATTGAAATAGGCCGGAACGGTAATGACAGCCTCGGTGACTTCTTCACCCAGGTATTCCTCGGCGGTTTTTTTCATTTTCTGAAGTACGCGGGCAGACACTTCCGGTGGCGCCATTTTCTTGCCTTTGGCTTCAACCCAGGCATCGCCATTGTCAGCCTTCAAGATGGTGTATGGCACCAGCTCAATATCTTTTTGCACCGCCGGTTCATCAAAATTACGACCGATCAATCGTTTAACCGCGAATAAAGTATCTTTAGGGTTGGTCACAGCCTGGCGTTTTGCAGACTGACCTACCAGCACTTCACCATCGTCTGTAAACGCCACGATGGAAGGTGTTGTGCGATCACCTTCACTGTTTTCGATGACCTTTGGTTTATCACCTTCCATCACGGATACACATGAGTTGGTGGTGCCCAGGTCAATACCGATAATTTTTCCCATAATAAAATCTCCGAATTTTTTAATAATTTAAACTTGTAACAAAAGTAGGGGCTTTTTCAGCGCTTTCAAGCCCGTGCGAGGTGTTTTTTTAAGTCGATTTTTGCTTGCTCACCACAACCATGGCCGGCCTGATCAAGCGATCATTTAACAGATAACCTTTTTGCATTACGTTAAGTACCGTATTGGGTTCAGCCTCTTCGTCTTCCTGCATCGACATCGCCTGGTGATGTTCTGGATTGAATTTTTCACCCAGCGGATCGACCGGGGTAATACCATTTTTTTCCAGCGTTTTGATGAACATGTCCATGGTCATACTCATGCCTTCCCTGATCGAATCGAGACTGGCATTTTCGGCTTCTGTGGCCTGCATGCCCAGTTCCATACTGTCGGTAACCGGTAGCAAGGATTCAACAAAGCCCTTAACCGCGTATTTATGTGCATTTTCAATATCACGTTGAGCACGCTTGCGATTGTTTTCTATCTCCGCATTCAGCCGCATGATCTGTTCCCAGTAATCTTTGATCGTGGCCTGGGCCTTGGCCAGTTCAACGGACAGGTCCTCATCAGTGCCCTGCGAATCTGCTTGTACGGTTTCGTTGTCCGCACTTTCCTGAGCGAGGTTTTCCAGGTTTTCACTTTGTGCAGGATCCTGATCCTGCTGAGATTTCATCGATTCTGATGACATAAAAAAGGTCTCCGTAAAGAGGTCTGTTTAATTTCCGGGGTTTAAATGTGGGTTATTTCGAAGTATTCAAGGCCGAAGTGAGTAATCGGGCGGTTAAATCCACGGCAGGGATCACTTTTTCATAGGCAATACGTGTCGGACCAATTACGCCCACTACGCCGATGACCTCGTTATTGACGCTATACGGCGCTCCAATCACCGCGCAATCGGATAACACGCTGTAACCGGATTCGCTGCCGATAAAGATTTCTACACCTTTGGCTTCTGAACAGCCGTCAAGAATATGCAACAGGTCGCGCTTCTGGTTAAAGATTTCGAACAATTCACGCAAGGTCTTGATATCTGACAATTCGGCAAACTGTAACAGATTCGATTCGCCAGACATCAGTAACGCATCTTCGTCCGTCTCACCACACACCGCCCCCATCACTTCCAGCACCGATTCGGTAATTCGATTGACATCATCCCGATGCTGTCTGATTTCAGCCAACAACTGGTTCTTGGCCTGTTTAAAATCATTGCCTATCAGGTAGTGACTCAACAGGCGTTCGATTTCGGTCAACTCCAGGTCACTATACTCGCGATCGGTCTGTATGACCTTGTTATGAACCTGATCGGCATTGACTACCAGTATTACCAGAATGCGCCGATCCGACAATTTCATGAACTCAATATGGCGAACCTTGACGTGGGCCTGTTTGGAAACACTGATCAGCCCCGTCAGGTGGGTCACCTGGGAAATCATGTTGGATGCGGTCTGTATCAGGTCGGTGGATGTCTTGTCCTCACTAAAAGCTTCATTCATCAAACGTTGTGCTGACTTTCCTAAATCCCTGACTTCCAATAAACTATCGATAAATAATCGGTACCCAGCCTGGGTCGGTATGCGTCCGGCTGATGTATGCGGAGAATCGACCAGGCCCATGTCTTCCAGTCGCGCCATGATATTGCGAATGGTTGCGGAACTGACATCGAGTCCTGAATGTTGCGCCAGGCTCTTGGAGCCTACGGGCTGACCATCGCTGGTATAGGACTGAATAAGATACCTGAGTAGTGTCTGGGCACGTTCGTCAAGATCGTAACTTTGTGTCATGGGTTTGTAATCGTAAATCGCGCTGCTTTCAAATCTGTAAATTGTAAACTGATAAACCATCCTGTAAATAGCTTATGCTGAAGTCATCTTTTAACACCATCGGTTTAATTATACGCCAGCACAGCTCTGAGCATGGGGAGGCGATAGAGCAGATTTGCCATTCAATATCCAAACATGGTGAATTATTGATTCACCATCTGGATCAGGACATCGTACCTTCCTGTTATCCACCCTCACCCATTCGCCAAATCGGTGAACAGGCCGACCTGGTGGTATCTGTAGGTGGTGATGGTACATTACTGACCGCGGCCAGATATATGGTCGATTATGAAATTCCTCTGGTCGGTATCAACCTGGGCAGACTTGGATTTCTGGCCGATGTCACCATGGCTGAACTGGATCAGCATATCGCTTCAATCTTTAACGGGAACTACAGTGTCGAAAAACGTTTTCTGCTGGATGGTGAGATCCTGCTGGCGAACGCTGAGCAACAGACTCATCGAGCCCTGAATGACATTATTCTGCATAGCCACGAATCCATAAGCATGATCGAATTCGAAGTTTTTTCTGACGATCAACTTATTAACAAACAACGTGCGGATGGCTTGATCGTGGCCACGCCAACGGGTTCTACGGCCTACGCCTTATCTGGAGGCGGCCCCATTCTTCATCCCGGGCTGGATACACTGGCTCTGGTCCCGATCTGCCCTCACACCCTGAGCAACCGCCCGATTGTATTACCTTCAGAACAGTGTATTGAAATTCGCCTGAGCAAACCGGGAATGGAAGGTCGTTTGAGTTTTGACGGACAGACCCGGGGTATTCTGAACTTTGAGGATAAAATTAAAATAACCCGTCATCAGCGCGAAATCACACTGTTACACCCGGCCGATTATGATTACTTTCACATTTTACGAGCCAAACTCAACTGGAGTAACCAACCCTGATGCTGGATTCGATAGTCATTAACAATTTCACCATTATCGATCGCAACCACATTGAGTTTAATCCCGGCATGACGGCCTTAACCGGTGAAACCGGTGCCGGTAAATCGATCTTACTGGATGCCATAAAACTGGTTCTGGGAGACCGCGCTGACAGTGACACGGTAAAAAGTGGTGCGGATAAAGCCGATATCACGGTGGGTTTTGATCTCACTTCACGTGAGCAGGCAAGGCATTGGTTAAAACAGAATGAACTGGACAATGACGGGGAATGTCTGATTCGGCGGGTTGTTCAGGCCAATGGACGCAGCAAGGCATTTATTAATGGCACCCCTGCGACGTTAAACCAACTAAAGATCCTGGGTGAAATGCTGGTGGATTTGCACGGCCAGCACGAACACCAGTCACTGCAAAAACCGCTCGTTCAACAGCAATTGCTGGATGGCATGTTAGCGGACCAGGATCTGTTAACTGAAACCCGTTATCGCTTTGCCGAATGGAAACAATTGGCTGAACTGAAGGCCCAGGCGCTTGATCAATCTGCCGAGAAACAACAGCGTATCGATCTGTTAAAACTGTATACCCGTGAATTACAGGAGCTTGATTTAAAAGTCGGTGAGTTCCAGGACCTGCAGGACGAATACAACCGTTTATCCCATGCCGGCCAGATCATGCAGAGCATGTCTTCGATCATTGGCGATCTTTATGAACAGGAAGACTTTAATATCCAAAGCCGCTTATCGGCATGTTCATTGCTATTACAACAGCTCACCGAACTGGATTCCTCACTGGGTGAGCCGGACGAGTTGTTAAAAAATGCCCTGATACAAATTGAAGAAGCCGCATCGGAATTACGCAGCTATCACGACAACATTGATCTTGATCCTGCAAGACTGGACTGGTTAAACAACCGTATAAACGAGGCCCAGGGATTGGCCAGAAAACATCAACTGGATGCTGATCAATTACCTGAATTCATGCAAAATCTGGAGCTGGAACTCGAACAGTTGCAGTTGAGTGAGCAGGATATTGAAAAAATCGATGAGCGCCTGAATGCTGCCGAACAGCAATATCTGTCAAGTGCACGCCAGCTATCGGACATGCGCAAGGAAACGGCGTTGAAATTGTCCGGGCAGATCAGTGCAGAAATGCAAACCCTGGGCATGCAGGGCGGACAATTTGAAATTCAGCTCACCCGCGATGAAAACCCGCAGCACTTCAGCCGCGATGGTGTCGACAAGATTGTTTTTCTGGTCAGTGCCAATCCCGGGCAGCCCCTGAAACCCATGAGCCGGGTTGCCTCGGGTGGAGAACTGTCTCGAATCAGTCTGGCCATACAGGTTATTTTAAGTGAGTCCAGCCTTATTCCGACCCTGATATTTGATGAAGTCGATAGTGGTATAGGTGGAGGTATTGCCGAGGTCGTCGGCCGTAAACTGCGCCAGATTGCCCTTAATCGCCAGGTTTTTTGTGTCACTCACCTGCCCCAGGTTGCATCGCAGGCGCATCATCACTACCAGGTCACGAAAACCAAAACGGATTCAACCACCACCACCGAGGTGGTAACGTTGGATCAGCAGCAACGCCTGGAAGAGATTGCCCGTATGCTTGGCGGTATGACCATCACCAACCAGACCCGTGCGCATGCCCAGGAAATGTTAGACAGTGTAGTCTGATAACTGCCCCGCTAGTGCCTGAATTGTTTGCTATTAATCTTCAAAGTGCCCGTATAACACCATGGTATGATCAGTCACCTTGAAACCGTGCTCGCGGGCAATTTCCTTTTGTCTTTTTTCAATAACTTCGTCATAAAATTCGACCACTTTACCGGTTTTAACATCCACCAGATGATCATGATGTTCGCCATCGTTCAACTCAAAGATGGCATGCCCTCCTTCAAAATGATGTCTCGTCACCAGTCCGGCCGCTTCAAATTGTGTCAAGACCCGGTATACCGTGGCCAGCGCAATTTCTTCACCCGCATCCAACAGCATTTTATAAATATCTTCCGCCTTGAGATGGCGTTCATTGTTGTTTTCCAGCAGATCCAGTATTTTCATCCTGGGTAATGTGACTTTTAAACCTGCTTTCTTTAATTCAGAAGTTTCCATAGCGATAGTTAGATTGCTGTTTATGATGATGCCAGATAAACTCTGCGTGCTTTCAATAGAGAACCCAAACAGACATGCGTAAACTGGCTTTATTTTTTTCAGGATTTGTTATTATAACATTGCAGGCTTGTGTTTACCGCATGGATATTCCGCAAGGTAATGAAATTGATCCAGCCAGCCTGGATCAGTTAAAAATTGGCATGACCCGAAGCCAGGTTATTTACCTGTTGGGGGATGCCGCCATCAATGATCACTATCATGCTAACCAGGCACATTACGTTTATTATCTATACAACGGCAAAGAAAAAACATCCGAAACAAAAACCTTGATCCTGACCTACCAGGACGACATTTTGACTAATATTGAAGGCTCAATGTAATCCCCAGCTCTGGATTACTGTTCTTTTTCATCGTCCTGAGTTTCTTTACCACCACCTTTTTTGGTACGCAGGCCCTTGGCAGCGCGCTGCTTTCGTACTTCCTTGGGATCAGCGATTAAAGGACGATAAATTTCTATACGGTCACCATTTTCCATCTTATGATCGGGTCGCACCGCCTTACCGAATATACCTATATCACAAGCCTGTTTATCAATTTCAGGAAAGTACTGATCGATATCTGACTGTATAACCGCTTCCCTGGGAGTGATGTCTGCTGGCACCGTGCTTTCCAGTATCATTTGGCGTTGTGGCGTTGCGTAGGCAATTTCAATCTGAATGGTCTCGTTTTGCATGACTTATGGTTGATTTCTATAGAGTTGATGAGCGCGCTGGCAAAACGCATCCACCAGTGAGTTGGCAATCTGGGTAAAAAGCGGTCCAATTAATGTACTGACGATGCGGTTGGAAAATTCAAAATCCAGTTTTAATTCTATCTTGCTGCCCTGTTCTGATAAATCGGTAAAACCCCAGTTTCCCTGTAGCACTTTAAAAGGTCCATTGACCAGGTTTATGTCTATGGATTTACCAGGTTGTAGCCGGTTTCGCGTGGTGAAACTGTGGTTGAGCCTGCCCTTTTTCATCGTTATAGAGGCTTCCATGGTGGTGTCTGATTGAGACAGTATTTCACTGTTGGCACACCAGGGTAAAAACTGAGGATAAGCTTCGACATCATTGACTATATCGTACATCTGGTTGGCACTGTAGGGCATCAGTGCATGGCGGTAAATCGACGTCATTGGAAACGAATAAAACCCAGGGATGAAAGCAGGACAATAACCAACAGAGTTGGGGCGATATAGCGAATCAATATGTTCCAGATTTCAAACAACTGTCTTTTTGACAAATCCAGTGCTTCGAAACTGGCAGAGCGAGGAATCACCCACCCCACAAACAGGGCGAGAAACAGGGCCGCCAGTGGTTGCAGGAGATGACTGGAGATAAAAATAATCACATCGTGGAATCCGGCCTCATTAACTACCCGGTACGCTTCATCACCAAAATAAAGCGTCATGGTAAACCCGGTATCCTGCCACAGGCTGTAGGAAAAAATAGTCCCAAGGCCCAGCAACCAGACTAAAATACCGAGCTGAATGGATGCCTTCAAGCGGCTGCATTTAAACTTCTCGCAATAATAAGTCAAAATGGCTTCCAGAATGGCAACAGCGGTGGTGATGGCCGCCAACGTCAATAGCAGATAAAACAAGGCTCCAAATAAAGCCCCAAACTGGAACGATCCGAAAACAACGGGCAATACGCGAAAAGCCAGCTCATCTTCCAGCACCGGTTCGAGATCAGCCGAAAACACCAGGGCGTTGATGGCCAGCCCGGTAAATATGGAAAATAAAAAATCAATCACAATTATCTGTGTCGCGGCATAACCAATCGACACATCTTCGTCGAGATAGGCGCCATAGATCACCATTACACCCAACCCAAGTGCCAGCGTATAAAAAGCACGCTGCAGGGCCAATAATGGCATATTGGCATCCACACGTGACCAGTCCGGATACAGGATATATTCAATGCTTTCGGTCATCCCGCTGGAATAGGACGCATAAATCAAGCCGATAACCAGCAATAAAAGCATCGCTGGCACCAACACGATGAATATTTTTTGCAGGCCGTTTTTTAAATCTCTTGCTCCGATGGCAATCATCAATAAAACAAACAAGGTATGCCACAACATCATCGATTCAGAATCAGCCTGGAAATTTCTGAACAGCGCATTGACGCCATCCACGGTAGCGCCACTATAAACACCAAGGCCTGTTTTGAAAAAATAGGCCAATGACCAGCCGGATACCACGCTGTAGGAAGACAGAATCAAAAAACCGGCAAACAGTGAAAAAATGCCGATGAATTTCCAGAAAATGGAAGCCTTGTATTGCGCAGCCGTTCTATCGAAAGCATCGACGATGTTACCCCGGCTCATGCGTCCCAGCATAAACTCACTCATTAACAACGGCAGGCCGAGTAACAGCAGAAACAAGGAATACAATAATAAAAATGCACCGCCGCCATTCTCTCCAGCCATCACCGGAAAAGTCAGGAAATCACGCAGACTGATCGTTGCACCGGCAGCAATCACCACAAAAGTGGAATGCCCGCGCCAGAAAAACAATGAATTTTTATTATTCGATGCCATAAATAAGCTTGTCAGACCGGGCAGATTATTATCCTGAACTAAGTTAAAGGAGTAAACCCAAATAAAAAAGCCCCAACTAGTAATTAGTTAGGGCTTAAGTATGGCGGAGAGCGAGGGATTCGAACCCCCGGACGGTTTCCCGTCAACGGTTTTCAAGACCGCCGCTTTCGACCACTCAGCCAGCTCTCCTGTTTTTTAAATTGTATGTCTGGATAACCAAAGTTTATTGTCTATTCAGCTATCTCAAGCGCTGTCGAAACCTTGTTTCGAGCATGTTATGCGTGTCCGAAGGCGCGCTATTATAAACATTTCCAGAATAGAGTCATCCATTTTTTCTGTTAGCGCAACATTGAAATATCAGCAATTGGGCTTATTTAATTTACTGTGCAAATGATATTCTTATTTTAAATAACTTAGTTTTTGTAAGTGTTTGTTTTTTAATCATGTTTTAATACTTGATATGCTAGTCTACGGAACCTAGAATAGCTTAAACGTGTCTTAGCACTATATTTACTTACAGGAGAACATAATGCAATTGAACACTACTATCGCACGCTCTGAAGCGTCGATTCTACAAACCAACAAGGTGATACGAAACACCTATATTCTGCTTTCCATGACACTGTTGTTCAGTGCCGTAACTGCAACAGTCGGTGTTCTCACCGGTGCTTCATTTGGCATGGCCCTGGGCGCTGACATTGTCGCAATTGTTATGTTGTGGTTTGTTTTACCCAAAACGGCCAACTCGGCCTCGGGTATTCCAACCATTTTCGCCATTACCGGTTTACTCGGATATGGTCTGGGTCCGGTCCTAAGTCATTACCTGGCAGTGAACCCATCCATTGTAATGACTGCTTTAGGCGGTACCGGGGCCATTTTCCTGGCTTTGTCGGGTTATACACTGACCACCCGTAAAGATTTCAGTTTTATGGGCGGCTTTTTAATGGTCGGCCTTTTTGTTGTTCTAGGCGCGGCACTGTTAAATATCTTTTTCGCCTGGCCGGCACTTTTCCTGGCGGTCAATGCTGGCATCATTCTGGTCATGAGTGGCTTAATTTTGTACGAAACTTCTTCCATTATTCATGGTGGAGAGACCAATTATATTATGGCCACAGCCAGTTTGTTTCTGTCAATCTTAAACCTGTTCCAGGCCCTGTTACATCTTCTGGGTGCTTTTTCAGGCGATGATTAAACGTCATTAATCAGACGAAACTTCATACCATGGCCGCTTTTAAGAAGCGGCCTTTTTTATTGTTACGGGGAACAAATTATGGACTGGTTGAAAATAGTGTCCGCTTTAATGCTGGTGGCAATGATGTTTATGCTCTATCCCAGCCTTAAACATGCAACCAAAAACTCTCCTGATGCCAGCAAGGAAGATTGGCTGTCAGTCATTAAACCACTGGTGTTTGTGGTTGTTTTTGTTATCGCATTGATCATTCTGGTGCGCTGAATGATGCCAAGGACAGCTCCCTAAGAAGACTAAGAAGCGAGTTTTTATTAACCCATTGGCCTTAGAAGCGGTTTTTGAATCAGTCTAGTCGAGCTTAATGGAAGGTGTGTTTAATTCCAGGGAAGTTGATTCTACCGATTTCAGGTCATCCAGTGCTTCCTTCCGCCCGGACGGATTAGCAAAACTGTCATTCAACTTTTGTACAAAGTGCCCTGAATTCTCGATCACAGCCTGAATCTTTCGAGCGGTGCGCCGGCTCCACCCGACCGGTGAGGTATTGAATACACTCCTCCAGATACTGGTATTTTTATCAAAAGCCGTTACCAGATTACCTGGCATGTCAGAACGCGGTAAATGCCTGGATATGGTGGAAGCCCAGAATTGGCGTGTAAACAGATGCACGCCAAAAAATACGATAAAAACCAGCACTAGCGTTAAAACGCCGGTTAAAGGGTTTGCCTGATAAGAATCTATTAACGCGCTGGGTTTGAGGTAATGCCAGGCATCCTGCGTTGTAACCACGTAGGCAAATAAGCCAAGTAGCAGGCCGTAAATAACGGTATTACTGATCAATACGCGATTACTCCACTTGCGAATAGCCTCTTTCAGGGCCGGTACCGCTTTGGTTTCTATATCATTGGCGGTTTTTTCAAGTGCTCCGATAATTCGGTAAGCCCTCTCAGTCTCAACCTGCTGCATGCGGTCATAAATCGCATCCAGGTCGGCATCTTTTTTGGTCTTAAAACGTTCCTGAAGTTTTCCATCACTGATATTGATGGCCGAGGCTTCATCATAGATCATGTAAAACTTTCCAGCCGTCAGCCCGCTTTGCGACAAAGCTCGTTGCCAGGCACCGACGACCTCTTCCGGATTATCTTCTTTAGCAGCCGTATCAATCTGATTAAGAATATATAAAAACTTGCTGGAGTCGGTTCGCTGAATGGTTTTAGTGACCAGGTGTTCCAGGGTATCCTTCATCGCACCGGGCTCAGGATGACGGGCATCAAAAAACACCAAAACCAGGTCTGAAAGATCAATAATATGGTCGGTAATTCTCAGGGTTGAGTTGCGTTGGGCATCCGCGTCAAAACCGGGTGAATCGATTAGTATCTTGCCCTTGATAGGTTGTGTGGGACTGGTTTTTAGCTGCAGGTAGGCATTCACCCTTTCACCCTCTCCCGGAGCAACCTTTTCGATATCTTCACTGATATTAAAAAACGGAAATCGCGGGTCTGCATCAAGAGCCAAGCCGGGTAAAACCCGCGAGCTGTTATCATTGGTATAACAAATCACCGTGAATTTATCATCAACAGCCTGATTGCCGGATGACTGTAGCTTTGTACCCAGAAAAGAATTGATAAAGGTGGATTTACCGGCGGAAAAGGTCCCCAATACAGAGATTAATGGCCACCAGGGTATCTGTGTGGCATAAGATTCATCCCGCGATATCAGGCCCATTCGATAGGCTATATTGTCCAGTTCCTTGAAACTTTTTACCGCCTCAATAAGGATTGGGTTTTCCTGCTTAAGGTGTTTTTCGAGATTTTTAAGACGGTTCTCTATCGCTTTCCTGGGGTAGAACATAAACGGTGATATGATGGATTGTATGGATTTTGTTAGGGTATAAAACCGGTAAACATGCCCATCGGTTTGGATAAGTCACGCATATCACGGCGCATATAGTAGGTGGAAGCCGCCATTGAATTGGTGTTGTAGGTCATGGTAGCAACATTCTGCGTCATACTTTTGATATTGTTATCCATGTTGCCAATATTATTACCCATTTTGACCATGGTGTGATCCATGGTTCTGACGGTATTAGTTAATTCATTCATATTTCTGTCAACTGATATCGTCAGAGTGGTGATCGTCAGACTCAGGTTGTGTACGTCGCGAGATAAGGTGTAAATCAGATAAAACCCATAAACCGCTAAAACAATGAAAGCAATCATCGAAGGATAAACAATCAATTCCCAGCGCTTGGCACTGTTTTCAAACGTATCGGCTAAACGCTCCATACATTCGTTATCAAGATTTATCTTGGGTTCAGATTTATTCATCAATATTCTCAGAGTAAATTTATCGGATAAACTAATAACAGTGTTATATAACTAATAAAATTATACGTGAAAATGTAAAAATTATCGACCTCTTTATATTAACAATTGCTAATATATTAATGTGCATTAACCGATCAGCGTAATAGAAAGCCCAACTATTGCTTTGTTGGTTTTTATATAGAAAGGATGTGGCAGCCAGGTTTCGATTATTGCATCAACTTTCTTTTAAGTTCTTCACCCAGTTCTCTGTTCATAGCCGTCACCGGTGAGACCAATTGTCGGGCATGCTCGTATTGATTGTTTTTAATTAACGCCATGGCTGCCTGATAGTAATGGCGGGCTGCATTCGGAAAATCATTCAACGCATAATAAATATTACCCAATTCTCCGAGGTAATCTGCATTATCTTTTTCTTTCTGTATCAATTGTTGATAACTGGCGATGGCTTTTTGATAGTCTTTATCCCAGTAAGCCTTACGAGCCTGAAAAAGTAATTCATCCTGCTCAATGATTACTTCTGAAACCGTTGGTTGGCTCTCTATGAAAACTACTTCTTTTTGATCCGATACAGAAGTTTGTTGTTCTCTTGAAACAATGCTTTCGGGCTGACTTTCAACGGATTCATTTTTGGCCGGTTGTGTTTGGTCTTTTTCAGGCTCAACAGTACGGCTTAGAGTTTTATCATCAAGATTTAATAACTGTTGATAAGCCTGTTCAAGCTGTAACTCTTCACGAAAGTAGTAACCTAAAATCATCAGGCTAACCAAAAATATTGAAAAGCTATGGATTAGCAACCAACGTCCGAAAGTCATGACGGTTTTCTCACTTTTTTGCCGGGTAAAGCTGTTTGGCCAAGTTCAATACTTCCCTGGCTGCCTTACTGGTGGGTTGCATTTCAAAAACCGCCAGACCTTCACTGAAAGAACGTCGGTAAGCTGTTCTCTGGTAGAGACGCAAATCGATACGGTCGATATGTTTAAGGAAATTTAATGCCTCTTCTGCCTCGTCTGTTTCGCGAACGCCCCAATGCGTATCCGCGCGGTTGATAAATCCCAGGACTGGTGGCATTTTTTCAGCACTGCCGGACACTTCACGAATAATTTTCAGAAATCTCTGAGTAGACCAGATATCAGCCTGACTTGGGGGTACGGGAGTTATAATTCGATCAGCCAGTTTCAATGCTTTTTTCATTGAATCGAAATCCGATGTACCAACATCAACGATAACTTCGGTTTTTTTATTTTTCCAGGATTTTAAGGCCGATACATCGTCAAAAACTTCCAGATCAGGATCGTAGCCTTCCTCTTCCCTAATATCGACCACGTCTGCCAGAGTTTTTTGGGGATCCAGGTCAAACAAGGTGATAGAACCCTGCTTAATTTTCAACCAGACTGCAAGGTTAAAAGCAACCGTGCTTTTTCCTGTGCCTCCTTTCAGGTTTCCGATAACAGTAATCATACTTGGTGATGTCTTATGTCTTATTTATTATTGATGCATGAATTAATTTGTGAAAACGTGCATGAATCGTTGCAGAGAAGATAGCAGCAAAACAGTATTTAGATATTATTTCACCGCGTTAACTTTGTCGTTTTCAATTATTTTTTTTTCGTAACCTACCGGTATAGTAAAGAGCTTATCAGGAATATTTTCAACCACTATATGTTTCAACTCCTGAGAATTTCCATTTGAAAAAGTTTCACGAATGCTGATTTTCAATTCTTTATCAAACCATTGCAGACTTTCCTGTACTTCCCCATTGGACAGCTTGATTCGCTGCACCCACTTCTCTGTATCCCGGTTGTCTATTTTCTCACTGCCCAGCCATTCCAGCTCGATGGATGTACCGTTAAATAAAGTATGTTTTACCGGTATCATTAATTCCGAATCGAGCCATAGATGCGAAATCAGTTCCTTATCTCCTTCGTGAGCAATAATCTTCCATTGAATAGCCTGGCGATTATTCAACTCCTGCTTCCCCAGATTTTCACATTTCAGGGCTTTATTACCTTCACAGGGTGAGTCAACAGCACTTTCTATACCGATATTAATCTCTTCCAGCGACTTGTTCTCGTAACATAATTGCTGGTCGGTAAAACACATCAGGCTGATGTGCTTATTGGCATCAAGTATTTGAATAACCGGCTCTCCATAATAAAAAAATTCCTTACGGATTCGCCCTGATGAGTAATAAAGCTGAGTTGAAATATCTGCCCGCCCCGGAGTGGACATGACAGCATTGGCGGAAAACTGGATAGCCTGAACAGGTGATGCAAAAAAACAGAGTTGTAACAACAGAATAAAGATAAAAGGCTTCATTTTTAGAACATGTTGAACGGTGTGAATGGAAAATCAAGTTTGTCTTCACCACCTAATCCGGGCATGATGCCATTAAAAAATGGTCCCATCATTGCCGGGTTAGTGTCGCGGAAAATACCATCGGTATATTTGGACTGAAATTCATCCATGCCTCCAAAACCAGGCATGCCGGTACTACCCGGAGGATTATAATAATTAGGATGGCGTGGATAGATACCAGGGCTTGTACCATAACCAGCATTACCGGCAGGATACCTGCCTGACAAATCCCAGGGATTTGAAGAAATATCACTGGCAGGAGGAAGCGCTGGTGGCAGACGTCGTTCCGATTCCTGTTCAGCCCAGGGATTATATGGACCATTCACCTGACCATATTGTGGGAACCTGGGAGTATGCTCACGCACGAAGTTGTAGTGCGGAAAATTGTATCGCTGAGGTGGCTCGACTGTAGTACTTTCCGGTGAAAATTTCATGTTCTCCTGCATTTTAGAGTCCGCATGTTTGTTGCTCTGAACAGTACCCGACAAGGTTCCGGGAGCGGTCAACAGAATCGTTTTCGAAGCATCTTGTTCAGCGATATTTGCCTCGGCAAAAACTCCGGTGGGAATCAACAAAAAAATGTTGATCATCAACTGTTTAATCATACTAACGTCCGGAAAAGAATTGTTGCATCGGCATAACTGACCAGGGAGTCGGCATCGAGTTATAAGGACTGTCCATTGAATTGTAACGGTTAGAGTAGTCGTACATATAGGGATTGACATAACCGCCCTGAGCATAAGGATATGGAGCTGTGGGCCACGTTCCACCTTGATACGGCAATTGCCCCTGATGATATTGAGGAAACTGGGATTGTTGACCTATCGACCAGGGATTATTATAGGGAGGATAATTCGCTGCGGGGGGCATATTTCTCGGGCCTGGTTCTAAGGCCTGAGTTTCATAACCCGCTGTAGGTGCGCCCTGAATAAAGCCCTGATCAGTCTCTGGTGGCATTTCGGCTTGTAAGCCTTTATCAGCACTACCAGGAAAGGACTGACTGCCCTTTTCAACAGTAGACTGAGTCTGTGTCTGCATAGAGTCCTGATGAATTAAATCTTCGGTAGGGAACTTATAGATCTGGGGTTGTTGTACCGAGTTTTTTTCCACGCTATTTATTATCACAGACGACTGGTAGGGTCCAGTAGGTGGTGGCACATATTCATTAGCAATTGCCAAAGGCGAAACCAGTAACAGCAAAGCTGTCAAACTCAATCCTACTGCATTCATTTTCATAACAACCTCACAAAACTAGTCATCATCAATATCAGACTTTAAGCGAATGCCTCTTCGATGACCAGATTTTGATTTATCAGAAGTATTTTTAGTAGTGGATGATTTTTTCACCGACTTTTTCAGCGCTGGCTTCTTAGTTTCAGCGGTAGCTTTTGCTGCCTCTTTTTTGGCCGTTTTCTTTTTTACCACTTTTTTAGCGGCTGGCTTTATAACTGGTTTGGATGTTGTATCATCCAGATTAACATCACCTGAATTTTCATTTTCTGACGGTTTATCTGCCACTTGATCAACCATTGGTGAATCCAAATCGACATCCGTATCTGCAGATTGTGTCTTCGTGGTTATCTCTTTTTTGGTTTCTGTCGCCACTTTTTGCTCGGACGTTGAATCCAATGCTGCCGCTTGTTCTTTTAACTGAGATGCTGCTGGCTGCGCGGGTTTAAGCGCGGCAGGCGGATTTTCTTTATGAGCGCTTTTACGCGTCAACAATCGAATCAGGCTTTTTGTCAATGCCACAATGAAGTCCCAAAAGGCAACCACCAGGGAGAGGATGACTATCCAGATAAAATTAATAGTTGCCGCCAGATAATCGATCAGGCCTTTTTCATCCTCTTCTTTTTTTGTCGGCTCATATTCTCCGGACAGAATCGGATCATGGGGTAAGTCCGCATATACCGCAGCGCCACTGGCATCGATGGTTTTTTCAGCAAATGCCTTGCGTACAGAGATTGCACCCAGCGGAATAACCACCAGTGTCAAAACGGTGGAAACCAGTACACCGAAAGCCAGCGAAATAGCCATTCCTTTGAAGATCGGATCAAAAATGATGACACCTGAACCACCCACCAGGGCCAGGGCTGTCACCACGATGGGCCGGGTCCTGGCCTTACAGGCCAACAATACCGAGTCAGTGACCGGCCGACCATCTTCGATTTCATGCTTGGTGAAATCCACCAACAGAATCGAGTTACGTACGATAATACCGGCCAGTGCGATGAAGCCAATCATAGACGTAGCTGTAAATTCGGCCCCGAATAACCAGTGACCGGGAATGATACCCACCAATGTTAAGGGTATCGGCGCCATAATGACAGCCGGCAGGCTGAAATTACCGAATTCCATCACCACCAGCATATAAATCAGAATAATCGCCGCGCCAAATGCCATACCCATATCTCTGAAAGTTTCATAGGTAACAGTCCATTCACCGGCCCATTCAAAACCCGATTGCGAATCCGATTCGGGAGGCGCCGTCCAGGTGCCCTTCAGCTCAATACCATCCGGCGAGGTATAATTCTCCAGGGAATCAATAACATCGAACATGCCATAAATCGGGGCCCCCAGGCGCCCCTGGGTTTCACCGGTTACATATTCAACACGGCGCAAATCCTTATGGTAGATGACCTGTTCCTGGTCTATCTGATAGAAATCGCCCAACTCACCGAGTGGAACTGTTCCTCCAAATTGACTCGGGACAGGCATCTCTTTTAAACGAGGTAAATCAGCCCTGACTTCGATAGGCACCTGCATCACAATAAAGGTAGGCTCGAGTTTGTAACCACTTTTCACGTCTCCCAGAATATAGTCGCCCAGGGACATTTGTAAGGTTCGGTTTATGGTGTCAACTGAAATGCCACGCCTGACCGCTTTTTCGGTCTCTACTTCAAATCGCCAAACCTTGTAGGGATCGGCTATAAGCGTATCAACATCGGTGATGTTGGACGATTCAATGAATTTTTGCTCCAGATCCCTGGCAACCTGTCGTCGAATCTCGTCATCCGGTCCATACACCTCAGCTACCACGGACTGCAGCACAGGAGGCCCCGGCGGCATCTCGACGACCTGTATCTTAACCAGGTCATTGCCTTCAATGACTTTCAATAATCGCGCTCTTGCATCTTCTGCTATTTGGTGGCTGCTGCGCTTACGATCCTTTTTATCAAGTAGCAACACCTGGATGTCCGCTTCCCAAGGTTGGGAACGCAGGTAATAATGGCGTACCAGACCGTTAAAATTAAATGGAGAAGCTGTTCCCACGTAGGTCTGTAAAGAAGTTACTTCTTCAATTTCCAGCAGGGTATTGGATAGTTCATTGACCACATTTGCCGTCAATGGCAGTGCGGTGCCTTCTTTCATGTTTACAACCACGTTGAATTCGGGTTTGTTATCCAGGGGTAACATCTTGACCGGCACACTCTTAGTGTAAAATAGGGATATACACAAAAAGAACACCACAAACAGGCTGATTAAAAACAAACGTCCCTTGGTTTTGCTGGTAATCAGTGGGATCAGGGTTTTACGAAAAAGCTTACCCAACCATTCATTCTGGGTATGCTCAGATTCCTCCATTTCCTTGAGTTTTTCCATGGAGGGTTTGATGCGCATGGCCAGCCACGGGGTAAACATAAAGGCGGCAAACACGGAGAATAGCATGGCGAATGAACCCAATGCCGGGATTGGCTCCATATAAGGCCCCATCATACCGCGCACAAAACCCATGGGTAGTAGCGCCGCGATAACGGTCAGCGTCGCCAGAATGGTGGGATTACCCACTTCACGTACCGCATCAATAGCTATATCGGTATCGGTACTTTCATCAATTAACCATCGACGATAGATATTCTCGACAACCACAATGGCATCATCGACCAGTATACCGATGGAGAATATCAAGGCGAAAAGACTGACACGATCAATGGTATAGCCGGTCAGCAACGCATAAAAAACGGTCACCAGGATTACCACCGGAATAACAATCGCCACAACCAGTGCCGGTTCCCAGCGGAAGTTTAATGCTGCCCAGATCAACACGACCACGATGCCGGTAGCAATAAACAGCTTAAGAATCAGTCCATTTACCTTGTCTTCGGCGGTTTTACCATAGTTACGTGTTATCTCAACGTGGATATCTTCAGGAATAACATTCCCCTTCATACCTTCGACTTTAGCCAGGATATCCTCGGCTACCTTGACGCCATTGGAGCCTTTCTTCTTGGCAATCGCCACAGTAACGGCTGAAGCGGCATAGGCTTCTTCTTGGCCTTCAGCAAGTTGGGCGGGAGCGGTATAATAGTTAACGATTCGTGTGGTATCCGATGGAGCAGCCGTGACCTTGGCGATGTCCCGAACATAAACTGGGGAACCATCTTTGATGGTCACAACCAGGCTTTCCACGTCTCGCTCAGTTTTCAGGAAAGAACCTGAATAGACCTTTGAACTCTGGTCGCTCTGTTCAATACTGCCTAAACCCAGTTGGCTATTCGCGGTACGGATTGTCTGGGCGATCTGATCCAGACTTATGTCGTAACCCGACAATTTTTCCGGAAGTACTTCTATTTTTAACTGATCTGGACGCCCACCCACGACAAACCCCTGACTGGCATTTTCCACCGAACTGATATTTTGCAGAATATCCAAGCCTACCAAACGCAATACAGAATCGTCATGATGGTTAGACCACAAGGTAATAGTCACCACCGGTACATCATCCACACCTTTCGGTTTTACCAGTGGTTGATCAACACCGGGAGGTATTTTGTCCATGTTGGAAGAAATCTTGTCGTAGAGTTTGACCAGGGAATCCTCCAGAACCTCACCCACATCAAACTGGACAGTAACCATACCCTGGTCTCGCATGGCCGCGGCATAAACATGATCCACACCAGACATTTCACTCAGCATGCGCTGCAGCGGTTCGGTAGCCAGCGAGGCCACCTGTTGTGCCGAGGCACCCTTATAACTGACAAAAACATCGACCATCGGCACGGAAATCTGGGGATCTTCCTGACGTGGTGTCAGCATCACGCCCACCAAACCCAAGGCAAAGCAGGCTACAAGTAAAAGAGGAGAAAGTGGTGAATGAATAAACGCTTTCGCCAGGCCACCGGCTATACCCAATGATTTGTTTTTTTGATTGTCGCTAGTAGGTTGATTTGTCATTGTAGAGTTACTAGTTGGTTATTGGTTAGATCTGTTAGCTCTGATGAGAGCAGACTAACCATTAGAGCCGGATGAAATATTTTGTAGATCTGGTGACCAGCCGGATTTGATCGTTTTGGGTGGGTCACTGATTATGCGGTCACCGGTTTTGATGCCGGAAAGCACGGTGACTCTGGATTTATCATATTCCGAGCCCAGACGAACAATTTTCATTCGAGCTTTGTTTTCATCATCCAATATATAAACAATTGGTAGACTACCGCGGTAAATCACAGCATTTTTAGGAATCACTGGAACCGGCTTTTTAACGGAGGAAGTGTCATTGATGGTCACTTCCGCATACAGGCCCGGACCACCGGGAGAACCTTCAGGCAAATCAAATTTTACGGTAACCGTATGTTTTTGTTGATCGGCGACTGGATATATTTGCGCCACCTTGGCCTTGGTATAAGTATTGTTAATGTCGAGCTTGACATCCACCAGGCTACCTTTGGTCAGGCCGAATATAAGTTTTGCGGGTACTTCAGCCTGAATTCTGAGGTATTGCGTATGGGCAAATTTCAATAAAGGTGTACCCGGTTGTACCGTATCACCCTCTTCCACCATTTTTCGGACCAGTTTGCCATCAAATGGAGCGATGGCCCGAGCATCACGTAATTTGGCATCGAGTTCATCCAGAGCGGAGCGGGCAGCCAAAACTGCCGACTCGGCATTTTTAACCTGCGCACCGGATGAATATAAATCGCCATAGCGTTCGATATCTGAGTTGCCCACACCCATCGCGTTACCCATGTTCCGTGTAAAAACGTTGTCAAATAAATTGGGCAGGCCCATACCGGGCATTGTGGTCAGGCTTTCACTACGCGGGGAAATCAACTCTCGTGAATACTGTACCCTGGCATTGCGTAAACTCGCTTCAGCATTGGCCAGTTGGGCCAGTGCAGCACGACGTTTCGCGACCAGATCATCGTCATCAATGGACAGTAACAGATTGTTTTTCTGGAAATAGTCGCCTTCAGAACCGGCAATATATTGAACCCTGCCTGGCACCTGGGCAGACAATGTGACTTCTTTATATGGAATTATCGTTCCACCGATTTTTATACGGTTGCCAAATTCTGCGGCTTCAACAGTCATTAACTGCCACGCCTGAGGGGCTGAAGAAAATAACGTTAAAATCGTCCCCATTAACAGGGTAGATTTAAATGGATAATTTATATTCATTGTTATATTACCAATATCAGCAAATCAGGCTTTTTTACCTGAGGTATTTATTTAACTGTGTAAGTAAACTTTACAAAAAAGCTATATAGCCTTTATCGTCAATCATCGGCTTACGTATCTTCTACATAAAACCACCTTGCGTTAATGTGCGGTCATATTTGAGGACTGATAGCTGATAGTTTTCAAGCAATTCAACCAGCATTTTCCTAGGATTGTAGTATTTCAATCCGGTTACAGATTTATGACACCTAAAATTTTCAAAAAACCTTCCTTGAAAAACTGAACCAAACTGAGTCCAGGTAAACTCTAGCTAACCCAGAAATCACGCATAAAATCCATGGTGCAAATAAACCAGCTGTTACCATAATAAGGAGCAGATAGAAGCAACACCTTGTTGGTAAAAACATGTTTTTATATTCTTGGGCTATATACGACCTTAAGAAAAACCCATTCTGAAGCAGTGAAGTCTATCAAGAAATCACTATATTGGCACAATAAATTATGCCTGTTTTTTACAACGATCCTTCATTCAGTTAACCAAAAAACTTGCGTATATTAGCATTTGTTAATATTTAATACAAGTTAATAAGCGGCAAGGTGCTTGCATCGGGACTTAGCAAGCTTTTTAGAAATCAGTGCGATTTTGCACATAATATTAACTCGGCCAAGCGCAAATCCTGAGGATGGGTAATTTTAATATTACGACTGTCAGAATTGATTAAGCGGGGTTTGTATCCCGCCAGTTCCATGGCCGAGGCATCATCCGTTATTTGCAGGTTATCGCCAATAACAGACTTGAGCGCATCGAGTATGATATTCAATGCAAAGGCCTGCGGGGTGAAAGCCCGCCAAAGGTGATCGCGTGGATGTGTTGATACAATAGACGAAAAATCATCAGACAATTTAAGCGTGTCCGCCACCGGCGTCGCCAGTATCGCGCCATTCGGATTTCCAGCCACGGCTTCAAGCAGATTATCAAGGTCTGTATGAGATACAAAGGGCCTGACAGCATCATGAATCAGTACGGTACAGTTTTCAATCTGCTGCTCGGCCAGCAACTGTAAGCCATGGTAGACCGAATGGTGCCTTTCCTCTCCTCCTACGCAGAGTAACAGAGGTTTTTCGGATTTGTAGTTTAATCCCGGCCAGTAGTCATCCTCTTTATTGAGGATAAGCACGGCACCGTCAATCTTGTCATAGGACAGAAGACTATCCAGCGTCTGTTCGAGAATGGTTTTGGAACCCAGCGGCAGGTACTGTTTGGGACGATCTGCCTGCATGCGCTGGCCGGTTCCGGTGGCCGGTATGACAGCCCAGTAGCTTGGCCGATCAGTCGGCATCGGTTTTCTCAGCGGCGGATTGTGGGCCCACAATCTGGAAAAAGGTTTCTCCTTTTTTAATCATGCCCAGATCGTTTCGGGCCTTTTCCTCATAGGCATCAAAGCCGTTTTGCAGATCGAGCACCTGGGCCTCTAGCTTACGGTTACGCTCTTCCAACTGCTTGAGTTTTTCTTTCTGCAATTCCAGCTCTCGTGATAACTGTACCACCTCGGACAGACTGCCATCACCAAACCACAGCCGGTATTGCAGCAGTATAAACATAACCACCAAAACAACGATCAACAGGCGCATCCGTTTACCTGAAGCGGTTTTTTATAATGATTTAAATACCGACTTTCCCGGGTACACAGCGGCACTACCCAACTGGGATTCAATACGTAACAGCTGGTTATACTTGGCCACTCGATCAGAACGCGATAACGACCCGGTTTTGATTTGACCAGCATTCGTGGCGACCGCGAGATCGGCAATAGTGACATCTTCTGTTTCACCGGAACGATGAGAAATCACCGCAGTATACCCGGCCTTGTGGGCCATAGAAATAGCATTAAGGGTTTCAGTCAAGGTACCAATCTGATTGAGTTTGATCAGTATCGAATTGGCAATGGACTGGTCTATGCCCTGTTGCAAAATTTTGGTATTGGTGACAAACAGATCATCCCCCACCAGTTGTACTCGCTGGCCCAGTTGTTTGGTATGGATTTCCCAGCCCTGCCAGTCATTTTCAGCCATACCGTCTTCGATAGTCACAATGGGATACTGGTCAACCCAGTTACTGAGGTAATCGGAAAACTGTGCCGAATCAAAGGTCCGGTTTTCGGACTCGAGCACATACTGACCATCTTTGTAAAACTCGGAGCTGGCCGCATCCAGTCCCAGACAGATATCCTCTCCGGCCTTGAAACCTGCCTTGTCTATCGCCTGCAGGATAACCTCAATAGCCTCTTCATTGGATGACAGGTCCGGAGCAAATCCACCTTCATCACCCACTGCCGTATTCAAACCTTTAGCCGATAAAACCGATTTCAGGGCATGAAAAACCTCGGTGCCGTATCGTAAGGCTTCGGAAAACTTATCCGCACCCACCGGGAGAATCATGAATTCCTGCAGGTCAACGCTGTTATCAGCATGCTCACCACCATTGATGATATTCATCATCGGTACTGGCAGGGTTACTGCCTTATCACCCCCCAGGTATCGATACAGAGGTTTGCCGGCCGACAAAGCCGCCGCCTTGGCATTGGCCAGTGAGACAGCCAGCAGGGCATTGGCGCCCAGCCGGCTTTTGTTGTCAGTACCATCCAGGTCAATCATGGCCTGGTCTATGTCCTGCTGATCATTACAGTCTTTACCCAGGATACATTGTGCCAGTTCATTATTGACGTGTGATACCGCGTTTAATACGCCCTTACCCATAAAACGATGCTTATCGCCATCGCGTAATTCAATCGCTTCACGTTCACCGGTGGAAGCACCCGATGGCACCGCTGCACGGCCCATAATGCCATTGTCCAGGGTCACTTCAGCTTCTACCGTGGGATTGCCCCTGGAATCCAGGATTTCACGCCCGATTACTTGGGTAATTTTTGTCATTTATTTCTCCAATATTCCTGCTTAATAAGTCACTTCAGGCTAGATGACTGAAGTGACAAAACGATTAAAGGTTCACATGAGCCCCTGCTCATGAAAAGTGTTAGCTTTTACGGTCTGGTCGATTGTTTTCAAAACCGCGAGTAAGGACTCGAGTTGATCCAGTGGCCAGGCATTCGGGCCATCGCTTAACGCTTGCTCCGGTTGTGGGTGGGTTTCCATAAACAGGCCCGAGACACCCGCCGCCATGGCAGAACGCGCCAGTACCGGCACAAACTCACGTTGCCCACCTGACGAGGCACCCTGCCCGCCCGGCAGCTGCACCGAATGGGTAGCATCAAACACAACCGGCACACCGGTATTACGCATAACCGCAAGCGAACGCATGTCCGATACCAGGTTATTGTAACCAAAACTGGCACCGCGCTCACACACCATGATCTGCTGATTACCAACCTGCAGGGCTTTATCCGCCACGTTTTTCATATCCCACGGGGAAAGAAACTGGCCTTTCTTTATGTTTACCGGTAATCCCTGTCGAGCCACGTTCTGGATGAAATTGGTTTGACGGCATAAAAAAGCCGGGGTCTGTAATACATCCACCACGCTCGCCACTTCATCAAGCGGCGTGTCTTCATGCACATCGGTCAACACCGGCACCGAAATCTCATCTTTGACTTTTTGCAGGATGTTTAATCCCTGCTCCATACCAGGACCACGGAAACTCTGGCTGCTGGAGCGGTTGGCCTTATCAAAGGATGATTTATAGATAAAGGGTATCGACAGGCGCAGGCATATGTCTTTAAGCGTTTGCGCCGTTTCCAGCGCCAATTGTTCACTTTCGATGACACAGGGACCGGCAATCAGAAAAAACGGTCTGTCCAGGCCAATCTCGAAATCACACAGCTGCATCAATGTTTGTCCTGCTGATGAGCTAAAGCGGCACGGACATAACTGTTAAACAGTGGGTGACCTTCACGCGGCTGGGAGGTAAATTCCGGATGGAACTGACAGGCAATAAACCAGGGGTGATCGGACAGTTCAATGATCTCAACCAGTTCATTATCAAGGGATACACCGGAAATCACCAGGCCGGCATTCTGTAGCGCATCCAGATAGTTGTTATTGAATTCAAAACGATGGCGATGGCGTTCATGGATCTGCTCGGCACCTTCATAGGCTTTCTGCGCTTTGGTGCCAGGCACCAGTTTGCAGGTCTGTGCGCCCAGACGCATACTGCCACCCAGGTCGCTATGCTCATCACGCTTTTCGATACTGCCGTCGATATTTTTCCATTCAGTGATCAAGGCAATCACCGGGTCGGGGGTTTTCGGGTTGAATTCTGAACTGTGCGCCTTGTCCAGGCCCAGCACATTACGCGCATATTCAATGACGGCGACCTGCATGCCCAGGCAGATGCCCAGGTATGGGACCTTGTGCGTGCGCGCAAAATTTGCCGCCATTATTTTTCCTTCAACGCCTCGACTGCCAAAACCACCCGGCACCAGAATGGCATCCAGGTCTTTCAGCATATCAGTGCCTTCATCCTCGATAAGGTCGGAATCGATTTTAACCACATTAACCTGGGTGTGGGTATGAATGCCGGCATGTACCAGGGCTTCATTGAGTGATTTATAGGCGTCGGTATGTTCAATGTATTTACCCACAAATCCGATACTGACGGTGTGTTGTGGATGCTCCAAAGATTCTACCACCTCGTCCCAGTCACTCAGATCGGCAGGTGGCAAATCAAGGCCAAATTTTTTGACCACAATGTCATCCAGCCCACGCTCGTGGAGCTCCCGGGGTATCTTGTAAATATGATCTACATCCACCGCCGAAATCACCGAATCCAGATCGACATTGGTAAACAGGGCTATTTTTTTCCGTTCATCGTCCGGTATCGGGCGGTCTGCTCGACACAATAGAATATCCGGTTGAATACCGATGGTGCGCAACTCCTTCACCGAGTGCTGGGTGGGTTTGGTTTTAATTTCACCGGCTGCAGGTATATAGGGTACCAGGGTCAGGTGAATAAACAGGGCCTTGTCATGCCCCAGTTCAACGCCCAGCTGACGAATCGATTCCATGAAAGGCAGTGACTCGATATCACCCACCGTGCCGCCGATTTCCACCAGCACAATATCGGCATCGTTGGTGCTGTTGAGTACGGAGGATTTGATTTCATCGGTAATGTGCGGAATGACCTGTACAGTGGCACCGAGGTATTCGCCGCGACGCTCCTTGGCAATCACTCTTTCGTAGATGCGGCCGGCGGTGTAGTTGCTGGACTGGCTGCTCTTGATCGCTGCAAATCGCTCATAATGCCCCAGGTCCAGATCGGTTTCAGCACCATCATCGGTCACAAAAACCTCACCATGCTGGAATGGGCTCATGGTGCCGGGATCCACGTTGATATAAGGATCCAGCTTGATCATGTTAATGCTTAAACCACGAGCCTGCAAAATGGCACCCAAAGAGGCAGACGCAATACCCTTGCCCAGTGATGATACAACACCACCCGTAATAAAAATAAATCGGCTCATAGTGTAGAAAAAAAGATTGAAAAGAGGATTCCAGACGGGTACTTAGATTAACAGATGACAGGGTTTAAAACAATCGTTTACCCCGTGGCTTATCGGTATTTTTCTCCGGCTTTGCTCTATATTTTTTCTGCTACACTCAACTAACACATTCAATTTTCAACTGCATGCATGAAAGCTCTTATCATCGAAAACAGTCGGTTGTATCGACAGTTACTGGATAATATCCTGGGACAACAGGGCTTTGAAAATGACATCACCGATGAAATATCTGTAGCCAAGGACCATCTGCATAACAATGAATACGACATCATTTGCCTGAATGAAAATTTAAAGGATGGCTCCGGTATGGAATTAATCAGTTATTGCAAAAACCACCCGCAGTTAAAACACATGCCCATCCTGTTATTTTCTTCCGATGATGACATACAGGACAAGTACGATCTGGAAGTCGAAGGTATTATCTACAAACACAATCTGCAACAGATATCAGACCAGATTATCAACTTTCTGGAAACGCGCCTGGACCCGCTTTTCAGTGAAGGACGTATTCTGTTAATCGAGGATTCCGACAGTCTTGCTCAATTAATTCTCGGTGCACTGCAAACCACAGGTTACCGGGTTGAGCATTTCTTTTCTGCCGATAAGGCGTGGGAAGATTTTATCGATGAAGTGTCCTATGGTTCAGACCAACAGGCTTATGATCTCGTCATTACCGACATTAATGTGGAAGGTGAATTGAATGGCCTGCAACTGACCCACCTGATTCGCAACCTGGAAGATGCACGCGGCTTTATCCCTATCATTGCCATCACCGCCCAGACGGATGCAGAACTGCGTCTTTCACTCTACCAGGCCGGGATCAGCGACTTTATACCCAAACCCATCCTGATCGATGAAATGCTGGTTCGGGTCAGCAACCTGATCACCAACAAAAGGCTGCTGGACAAGGTACATGATCAACGCCGCGAACTGTATAACCTCGCAACCACCGATAAACTGACGGGCTGCCATAACCGCCATAGCCTGATGGATTTTTCACAAAAGTTTATATCCCAGGCCATTCGCCACCATTATCCCATCTGCATCTTGGTCATCGACCTGGACCATTTCAAGGCGATTAATGACACGCACGGGCATGCCACCGGTGATGATGTGTTACAGGCTACCGGACAATTGCTGAACAGCAGTTTTCGTGAAGGAGATATGGTCGCCCGCTTTGGTGGTGAAGAGTTCGTGGTGTTACTCAATCATTGCGCACAGTCGGATGGCCTGTTAATTGCCGAAAAGTTTCGTGCCGATCTTGAAGCGCTCAAACCGGTCAATCTCACGGTAACCGCCAGCATTGGACTGACCTGGCTTGAATCCAACCAACAACATGATTTTGAAGCTTTGTTTGCTGCAGCCGATAAGGGCGTATATGAAGCCAAGGAAAATGGTCGTAACCAGGTCAGGCAGGTCAGTCCCTAGGGCCTGGTATCATTTATTCGCAATAATCACTGCGCGCAAGGGTGCTGGATAACCTTCCACCGTTAAATCCGGATTATCCGCATCAAGACACTTGGCCAGTGATTCAAACGGCATCCAATCGGTTGTTCTTTGCTCGTTTATAGTGGTTTGATTAATATCCACCGCGCGAATATTTTTAAAGCCCACCCGCTGTAACCAGTGTATCAACTCGTCAACCGCCGGCAAAAACCAGACATTATTCATGCGTGCATAACGCGGACCGGGCACCAGCACCTGGCCTTTTTCACCGTCGATAACCAGCGTTTCGAGACACAATTCTCCACCCGCTTTTAACAGCGACTTTAATTGCAGCAAATGTTCGAAGGGTGATTTTCGGTGGTATAAAACTCCCATGGAAAATACCGTATCAAACCATTGCATGTTTGACGGCATATTTTGAATACCGATCGGCAACAGGA
>JANTFY010000003.1 GCA_024763185.1 Gammaproteobacteria bacterium
TGGATTATAAACGATCGCAATCCGGCTACGCGCCCCCGCTTCAACACTTTGCAATTCACACAAACGCTCCACTGACACCACTGGCACCATAACGCCTCGCCAGGATATCAGTCCATGAAACCAGTCTTCTTGCGTGTCTTCGGTTTGTGGCTGGGTATAACCGATAATTTCAGCTACGGCCGAATTGGGCAACAACAGCTGAAACTCGTTCAGGGGTAATTGCATACAACGAATTGAATCTGTTTCAGCCATGATAGTGTTCCGCTTTAAACGTCATTTTCAACCCACCAGATCGGCAATATTTTCTATCAACTCCGACTCCTGATAGGGTTTTCCCATATATCGGTTAACCCCGATTTGCATGGCATGCTCACGGTGTTTGGAACCGGTTCGAGAGGTAATCATGATAATGGGAATATCACGAAACCTGGATTCGTTCTGCATGTGCGACGCCAGTTCAAAACCATCCATTCGCGGCATTTCTATGTCCAGCAACATGACATCGGGATGATTCTCTTCCAACTGTGCCAGTGCATCCACACCGTCCTTGGCGGTAACCACATCGTACTGATTACGTGTCAATAACTTGGTGGCGACCCGGCGCATGGTTATCGAATCATCCACCACCATCACCAGCTTTTTCGCTGTAGCAGTCGTCGGGACTTCTTCTTTTGCTTCAGCTTCGGCAATTACCTGGGTTGTCACACCGTGTCGTATCAGGCCGTTGATATCCAGAATCAACACCACCAGGCCATCGGCAAGGATACTCGCACCGGACAGGCCTTTAACCTGGCTCAATTGCTTGCCCAGGGGTTTTACCACGATCTCGCGGTTCCCGATTATTTCATCAATATGCAGAGCCACTCTCAAATCACCGGAGCGCAGCAAGATCACCGGCACCTTGGCCGTGGGATCAGAGACATGAAATCCATTGCTAATGTCGAGCAGAGTGGTCAGGTAAAACAAACCATAGGATTGTCCTGCATAATCCAGCGTCGGTTTTTCCTGCTGGTAAAACTCCATCATCTGGTCGGACTCGATGCGTGTAATGCCTTCAATATTGATCAAGGGCAAGGCATAGGATTCTTCGCCCGCGCGCACCAGGATAGCTTGATTGATGGACAGCGTGAAAGGCAGGCGCGCGGTGAACACAGTCCCTTCCGGACTGGTCGATATCTGCAATGTACCACCCAGTTGTTTGATGCCGCTATCCACCACATCCATACCGACACCACGCCCCGCAACCTGCGTTACCTGGTCTGCGGTACTGAACCCAGGCTCCAGGATAAACTGGATAATATCGTTTTCGGCCAGCGTTTCATTTTCACCCAGCAGCCCCAGTTGCAGTGCTCTTCCGCGCACCTTATCGACATCCACGCCGGCACCATCGTCAGAAATTGTGACCACCACGTCGGAACCATCACGTGACACGTCGATGGAAATCGTTCCGGTTTCCGGCTTGCCCTTGTTGATCCGCTCTATCGGGGTTTCTATACCGTGTGAAATGGCATTACGAATAATATGTTCCAGCGGTGCCACCATGCGGTCTAACACCTTGATATCCACTTCGTTGTGCTCACCACTGATTTCGAGTTCGGCTTTTTTACCCAGCTCAGAGCTGGTCTGGCGCACCAGGCGACGCATGCGCGAGGTCAGACCCGAGAAGCGAACCATGCGACTGCGGATCAAACCATCCTGCAGATCGGTATTTATCCTTGATTGCTGCAGTAACAGGGTTTCGGAATCCTTAACCTGATCACCGAGTATGTGCTGCAGGCTCGACAAATCATCAACCGATTCGCTCAGGGCCTTGGATAACTCCTGGATCTGGGTATAACGATCCATCTCCAACGGATCAAAACTCTGTGTCAGCTCGGCATCCTGACGGTGACTGAAATGGATTTGCGCATCGGTTTCGGCCTCCAATGCGCGTAATTGATTTTTCAGGCGTAAGATCGTTTGCCCCAACTCGCCCAGATTGGAACCGAAGGAGGACACCTGTTGCTCCATTCGGGCGCGATAGATACTGACCTCGCCCGCAGAATTCACCAGATTATCCAGCAGATCGGAACGCACCTTGACAACATCCTGGTCGCTACTGCGTCGATCCTGTGCAGGGGCATCAGTGACACGACGATGATGCTGATCGGGGTGTCGCTTTTCCTCAAACTCGATCTGGTCCGGCTCAAGGGCCTTAGCACCTGCTTCAGCGCCCTCTGTTACCTGCTCTGTCTCCCTGCGATCATTGACAGGCTGACCGTTGCGTAATTGTTGCAGCAAGCCGATCTGTTGTTGCGAAGAATCCAGCGGCTGGTGATTTTTTGCCTGCTCCACTTGCTTCTGTAATAGATCAAAACTGTCGTGCAGGGACGCTATCAGGTCTTCGGACTTATCAACCCGGTTATCAATCAAGGCAATAAACAGGGATTCAAGCTCATGGCTCAGGTCACTGATCGCCTCAAAGCCTGCCATCTTGGCTCCACCCTTAAGCGTATGCAGGTAGCGCTGCAGCTCCATGACCAGGCCAAAACTGGGCGCATCATCATTTTCCACATCCTGCTCTGCCCATGCGTGCAGGGTATGGTCACTCATCTCCAGCAGGTCCGTCGCCTCTTCGATGAAAATCTCGACCAGCTCATCATCATACTCGGTTTCATGTGACGTGCTGGCCTCATTCATCATCGTCAAGGTATCAATGAACTGGCTGGAGGGTTGATCATCCTGATCGGGCAATTCAACGGTGTGGTTGTCCAGTGACTCCATCAGGTTTTCAAGATCCTGTTTCAGGGAGTCATCTAGCTCTGGCATGGTATGGGTTTCAACCAGCTCCCGGGTCATCTGGGAAATGGCCTCACTACCCTGTTGGTAAAGCTGTAAAACTTCATCATCAAAGGCTGAACCCTGTTCGAGGATGACCTTTAAGGGTTTTTCCAGCAAGCTTGCCAGCTGCCCTATAGGGCCTATATCCGCAGTACGTGAGGCGCCATTGATGGTGTGCAGTGCGCGGTAAAGATCTTCTGTGGGAACTAATTCCGACTCTTTTTCTGACTGCTCAAGGACGGAATTTACGGTGTTTAGGTGCGACTCGACCTCTTGTTGGTAGATTATCAGCAGTTCCGGGTCGAGCTGTAACCCGTTTGTTTCTGTCGTCAACGGCAGATCTGTTTCGGGTAGCCGGGTTTCGGACAGGACTTCCTCTACCTCTCCGCCAGGCATGGCCTCCATTTCGTTTAATACGAAAGGGTCCGGGGGGGTCTCCTCTTGTGATATTTCAGCTTCAGCTAAAGTTACTTCCGCTGCATAAGTTTGCTGCATGTCATCGCTGGTTTGCTGTTCAGCGCCAACGGGCTCTTCTGGTTCAGCTATCTGCGCATGCTCCGGCTCTTCGGTGGCTTCCTCCCCCTCCTGTTCCGTTTTTAAGGGCTCCGAAATCTGCTCGGCAGCCTGGTGCTTGGTCTGTCTGATCTCCAGCACCTGATCCGCTTTAAATTCAGCCAGGGCTCTTGCCAGTCCACGCAGATAGGGAATATCGGCAACCGGGGGTTTCTCTGTTTTTAATTCTTCCACCAATTGCGGCAAAGCTTCTGCAGACAGACCGATTGCATCGATAACCTGCTCCGAGGGCATGACACTTTTATCAATTATCCGGTTTAGCAGATTTTCATAGTCCCAGGCAAATTCGCCAATTTTCATGGCGCCAACCAAACGTCCCGATCCCTTGATGGTGTGAAATGAACGACGGATATTTTTCAATGCATTTTCATCTTCCGGATGCAGCTTCCAGTCCTGTTGCTGCTGGCGGATATTCTCTGACTCCTCTTCGGCTTCTTCCAGATAGATTTCCAGGATTTCTTCATCGCTACCGGGTTTTAATACCGGCATATCATCCATAACCGGAATGACTTTTACTGTGCCTGTTTCGGACTCTGGCTCGCTCTCAGGCTCAGCCTCCTGCAGCTCTTCAGCCACCATTTCCGGCAATGGCTCTGCTTCAAATTCCTGCTCTACTTCTGCCTCAGCCATTTGCTCTGGTACCGATTCAGGTTCCTGCTCCAGTTCTATTTCAAGTTCTGGTGTCGGCTCGGATTCCTGTACCACCTCAGGCTCAGGTTCAAATACCGGTTCTGGCTGTGGTGTTTTCAGTGCTTCCACAATCGGTTCAGGTTGTTCAACATCTGCACTTTGCCAACCTTCAACACCGGGGTCTTCGCTATAATCCGGCTCAGGCGCAACATCAACCTCTGCAATCGGCAGCTGGGGTGGCTCCATATCCACAAGGGGCTCAAGCACCTCTGTTCCCTCGAACACAATCTCCTGATCCGCTTGTTCTGCCTGCACTTCTTCCTGTTTATTCTCGGCCTCCGCTGGCGCTTCCTGCTCAAGTGGTTGCGGAACACCCATCACCACCGTTTGTTCAATCGACTCCCGGTCGTTGTCACTGATTGGCGCGTCCTGTTGTCCGATATTTTCTTCGTTAAAAGACTCTGACGGCTCCGAGTGAATAACTTCAGATTCTGGTGTTGCTCCGTTTAGCGGTTCTCTCACAACCTCCTGCAGTGCCTCAGCAGGGATCTGGACCGTTGGCTCACCGGCCTCTTGTTGCACTAATGGCGAGATGACTTGAGTGGATTGCTGGTCTGTATCAGATGTTTGCGCGGGTTGTGTATCAAGAACACCCTCAAGTTGTTCGAGGTCTGTATGGATAGCGCTGACCACACTGTCCACCGATGGTTTCTCGTCAACTTCTGTCTTTGCTGCCTCGTGCTTGGCCTCTGCCGCCTCGGCATCAACTGCTAAGCCAGCTTCCCGGTTATCCCGGTCCACCTCCAGTAACACGGTTGCTTCGATATTCTCCTCGACTTCTTCATCCACTTCATCAATCAGTAGATTTTCCTGGTCTTCTAGCGGCGGCTCAGATTCTCCAGAGCCTTTTGATTTACCTTCGAGCAGCAACCGCAGTTGGTTGTCAGCGAAATCAAGGATAGATTCGGCATCACTGCGCTGTTCTCCCAGTGCCTCCAGAAAATATTCAATACTGACCACGACCTGAGACAACTGGTCAAGCCGATGAGTATCCATGAATTCGGCGATATCCTGCTCTTTAAGATAGCGCACCAGGCCATCGACAACCGAAACAGCACGCTCCTGATTGAGCAAATCCAACGCCCCCCGGGTTTCCATCAACAGCGTTTTACATAACTCCAGATTCTGTGACTTCGTTGAATCCTTGATAAAGTCCAGAATGGCATCCTTAACCTTTTGAATATCATCGAGCGCAGCCGTTACCACGCCGGACAACATATTGTCCATTTCGAAATTTTTCGACGCTGTCGTACCCGTAACCTCTTGATCATCCTGTTGAACAAGCTGGCCCTTGTGCATCAGTTCGAGTGCCTGATCCACTTGTAACAACTCGGCTGCCATGGCAAGGAATTTTTCCTGATCGGGTTGTTCTTTACCTTCAACCACATCCGAGATTAATTTGATCTGCGCCTCGATAACCTGACGCTGGGGTCCAAGCCCTATCATCGCCAGGGTATCTGAAATAACGTGTAATTCGCGTGGAATTTCTATTAACTGGTCGGTTTGGGCCATGTCTCCATTGACATACACCTCCACCGAAGACTTGACCTGCTCAAGATCGGCCTTGACAGCATCGGATACCGTTTTCAACAGCTCCTGATTGGGTCCGGCGATATTGGCTTCGTTCTTATCATCGTCAGCCGGCAAAAACTGTTCCAGTCGGTAGGCGGTTTTAATCGCCTGACTTTTAGGCCCGTCACACTCCGGTTGCGCAATGTAATACAGAAAGTTTTTAATCAACTCGATCGGTTGCTGACGTAATAACTCTTTCTCACCTTTTAAAATCATGTTGCGGAAAATCTGGTCGACTTTTCCCATCAACATCTTGACCGACATGCCCAGGCTCAGATCGTCACGAGATACCGACTCTATCAGGGCCCCTACTATCCACCAGAAGCGCGCTACCTGCTCGGATGAGGAACGCTCCTCCATGATCTCGGTAATTTTTTCCAGGCGTTTCAGGTTTTTATCAACATCTTTGTCGCGGATGACGCCTAACAGGGAAAACTGGTAAGCGGTGCGCACCTTTTTCGCCAGTAAACGGGATGCCTGGTTTTTATCATCATCGATGGCATCGACTTCGCTGTCATCCATATGCATGGACAGGTCAGGCAGGAATAATAATTTCTCGGAAAATAAATCCTCGTTCTTTGCTGCCCTGATATCGTTCAGAATGGGCAGGATGGAAATCGGAATATCTTTATGTCCGGCCTGAATATGTTCCAGATAATCAGGTAACTGCAGTACGGCCCGTAACAGCACCTCGAGAGCCTGCTCATCCTGCTGCTCGTTTTTAGCAATATGCTCACACAGGGAGCGCATTTCTTCGGTCAGCATGGCCGCACCATACTGCTCGATCATGGTTAATACGCCCTGCGTATCAGCCAGTTTTGATTGCACTGAACTCAGTATCGAAGCATCCTTCTCTTCGATATAAATATTGAGTTCACTGCGTATCGTGGCAAGATTGTCATCAATGGACTTTTTCACCCATCCCAAGGCACTTTGTTTTATGGATGTATGTTTAAAATCCATGCTCAACCTTTACTAAGCCTGTTTATATTCTTGATCGATATTGGGCAGATCATTCACATCGTGAATAATCGTGCTGTCTACCATTTCCACCCCGGGCAGTTTAAAACCGGCCACAGATCGGTGTAGCGCCTTAACCATGTTGGAAAGCTCACCAATCGATTCGGAGGCTTCCGCTGATCCGTCAGAGGTTTTCAGAGTGATTTTCTGAATTTCATTCATCGATTCGGTAATATCCACACTGTCTTTTGCATGCTTCTGGGTCGCGTTGGAAATCTGCAAAATACGTTGCGCGAGGTTGGTGGATACGGTTTCGATCTTATCCAGCGCGCTACCCGCATCTTCTGCCAGGTTTGCCCCTTCCACCACGTTGGAGGTACTTTGCTCCATCGAGGAAATGGCTTCGTTGGTATCGGTCTGGATGGTTTTTACCAGTGCCTCGATCTGCTTGGTTGCATCACCGGTTCTTTCCGCCAGTCGCTGAACTTCGTCGGCAACCACCGCAAAACCACGGCCGGCTTCACCCGCCATCGACGCCTGTATGGCTGCATTCAATGCCAGAATATTGGTTTGGTCAGAGATCTCAGTAATCAGGTTTACGATATCGCCGATTTCCTGGGAGCTTTCTCCCAGGCGCTTGATCCGCTTGGAGGTTTCCTGAATCTGTTCTCGAATCGATTCCATACCGGATATTGTTTTACGCACTGTCTCTCCACCTTTGTGCGCTATGTTCACTGAGTTTCTGGCTACATCGGCCGAGTCTGAAGCATTCTTCGACACTTTACTCATACTTTCCGATATCTCTGTGATCGAAGAGCTGGCTGCAGAAATCTCACGCGCCTGCTGTTCACTGGAACTGGCCAGTTCACGTGTTGTGGACTGGGTCTTTTTTACAGCCGTGGTTACATGTTCAGCCGTATCATTGATGGTACCCACCAGGTCGCGAAGCGCATCGATGGAGTAGTTCACGGAATCGGCTATAGCACCGGTAATATCCTCGGTCACCGTGGTGTGCGTGGATAAATCACCATCAGCGAGGTTGGTCATTTCATCAAGCAAACGCAGGATCGCTCGCTGATTTCGTTCGTTTTGCTCCTGTGATTCAGTCAGCTGCCTGGCTGAATCCCTTACCAGTTGTACCCCCAGCAATATCAGGAGAATAACCGCAACAATACCAGCCACGTATGCCAACAGGTTGAATATCTGCAAGCGGTCGTCGTACTGCGAAATACTGCTTTCAAAATCCCGCGAAGCTTTCAGAAGCTTGGGACTGATCGCCTGAATATCACTGGCTGCATCCCTTACCTCAAACAATTGCGGGGAGTTTTGCAGGATCTGGTTTACATTCTTTTTAACCACCGAAAAAAGATCTGCCAGTTGCAGTAACTGGCCGACCACTTCATCACCGGTAAACTGGTTAATTCCCAACTCCTTGTTGCCTTCCAGCATGGCAATCAGGATACGTTCAATCAGCGCCGTTTCGCGACCAAACTGGTCTGCCGCGGCCATGACCACGTCACCGCCATTCATAATCTGGTTAAGACTGTTTTGCACACTCTGTATCAATGCCAACTGCCTTGAGGCGGTGGCTATGTCACTTCGGGCCGCCTTGCTTTTTACCAGTATTTTGACCACTTCATCCGAAATAACCAGCAACTCCGGAATCGACTCGTTGATCAGCGTGACATACTCGCTTACGGTCTCGATGGATTCACGCGCTTCCAGAATAGTGACGATACCCTGATTGTATTCACTCCAGGCGGATTCGATATTTTCCAGGCCTTCCTGCAGTTCAAACGGAATGGGTGGCAAATTTTGATCACTGTCACCCGCTTTCAAACGGTTAAGGGTACTGACAAATCGCGCCTGGTATCTTTTCAACTGAACAAATGCCGCTGAATTACCGATCGAGGCTTCCAGCGCGAAGGTGGCAATCTGCTGAGAGACAACCTGTTGCTCATTGGCTATGGAGGCATAGGCCTTACCATATCGCGCCTGAATCGTTTCGTAATTAAACAGGAACACCATGACCAGAATGGATAAAATGATGCCAAACGAATAAATCAGAATTAATTTATTACCCTTAGCAGCCGTTCTACCTGACTGCCCACCCGTTTTGCCAGATGAAAACATACCTTTAAATTTATCCAGTAGCGGCATAGACACCCCCCATTAAAAAATTACTCATGGTTTAAACCACCTTAAGAAATTGCTCATGATTCACCAGTTTTTCGATGCTAAACACGTTCCACTGTGACTGTTCATCATTGAAAACACCATCCAGATAAGGCTTAAGCACACCCATCCCGCCAGCATCTGATTGTTGCTTCGACTCCGGCTTAAATCGCCTTAACCCAAACACCTCTTCGACCAGCAACCCGGCCACCACGTCATGCCTGTTAATCACCAGGATTCGACGTTGAGATGCTGAATCGATGTAATCCCCATTCAAATACAGGTTCATATCCAGGATCGGCATCAATGTTCCTCGCACGTTCGCCAGACCTTTAACCCAGGTTTTTACCCCCGGCACCCGGATCGTACCCGGTGGCGGTAATATTTCTGCCACTTCACTCATGGCTGCGATCAATTTTTGCCCGTTCAGACGAAAACCGATTCCAACCCAGTCTTCAGCCACCTTGGTGCCACTGGGCAACCCCCTGGCGTTTACACGGCACTGGTGATCTATGTCCTGTAGCAGCTCAAATGGCGTGGTAGCGACCATTGAGCTAATTTAAGACCTTTTTGATACGGCCGATCAGATCCGCCTCATTGGCCGGTTTTACGATGTAATCCTTGGCGCCTTGCCGCATACCCCAGATCTTGTCGGTTTCCTGATCCTTGGTGGTAATGATAATGACCGGAATTTTGGCCGTAACCGGATTTCGACTTAAATCACGCGTCGCCTGAAAACCGTTTTTGCCCGGCATTACCACATCCATCAAAATACAGTCCGGTTGAATTTCGATCGCTTTTTCGATGCCTTCTTCGCCATTAGTGGCCACAGACACCTGTATCTGGTTTTTTTCAAGAATGGTTTTGAAGACATGAACCTCGGTGGGAGAATCGTCAATAATTAAAATATGAGTCATAACCTTAATCCTCTTAGTAAACTAACCGATGGGTTACGCCCCGTTAACATGGGATGTAATCGCACCAATCAGGTCTTCTTTGGAAAAGGGTTTGGTTAAATACTCTTCCGACCCGACAATACGCCCTCTTGCACGATCAAAAATACTGTCTTTACTCGACAGCATAATGACCGGCGTGGCTTTAAAGGTCTGGTTATTTTTAATCAGTGCACAGGTCTGATAGCCATCAAGCCTTGGCATCATGATGTCCACAAAGATAATATCCGGATGATGTTCTGTAATTTTAGACAGGGCTTCAAAGCCATCGGTCGCGGTTACAACATCACAACCCACCTTCTTGAGTAAAGTTTCTGCACTTCTTCGTATTGTTTTACTGTCATCAATCACCATCACCTTAACATTTAACTGCAAGGCTTCAGCTGGATTGCCTGACTGTTGAGACTCGTCGCTCACATCTCCCCCGATTCGATTAAGGTTGATCTTCTGTCAACTCGTTAACAGTCGATTATAGACAGTTTTACGAGTTAAACCAGTAATTTAATAAAAAATTATAAAGTAAATTCTACGCTAATATTTAATACCGGCAAGCGCCGAAACATTTTCCAAAAAACCCTAAAAACAGTAAAATACCGGTATATACATCTATATAGACTTTTCTATGAGTGCACTCAATCTACCTTCAGTACCCCATTTAATAACCGCCAACGCTCATCCTATTGAAGAAATCGAGCGTCACATCCTGGATCACCAGGACGATATTGAAATCTGGTTAAGACAACAATTTAACAACACTCCGGCCCCGTTCTATGCCAGCGTGGACCTGAGAAATGCAGGCTTCAAGCTGGCCCCGGTAGACACCAATCTTTTTCCAGCTGGTTTTAATAATTTAAACCCAGCCTCCAAGCCACTGTGCATCCAGGCCATACAGGTTGCACTCGAACACTTTTGCCCCGAGGCCAAAGGTCTCCTGATCATCCCGGAAAGCCATACGCGCAACCTTTTTTATCTGGAGAATGTCGCCACCATCCAGGAATACGTCAGCCTGGCCGGTTATCGTTGTTACCTTGGCAGCTTGCGCGATGACATCCAAAGCGCCAGCACCATTAACCTGCCATCCGGGAGAGAAATCATTCTTCACCCCATCGAAAGGCACGGTGACTACATAAGTATAGGCGACTTTACGCCATGTGCAGTGTTATTAAACAACGATCTGTCCGGTGGACGTCCGCAAGTTCTTGAAGGCATCAATCAGGCCATCATCCCCCCTCTGGATCTGGGCTGGTCCAATCGTTACAAATCCGACCATTTTCAGCTCTATGATGAGGTTGCCAACAGTTTTGCAAACCTTATAGACATAGACCCCTGGTTGATTAATCCGCTGTTCAAAAACTGCGGCGCGATTGATTTTATGAAACGGGAAGGCGAGGACTGTCTGGCAGAAAATACCGAATCCCTGCTTGCCCGTATCCAGAAAAAATACGATGAATACGGCATAGAAGACAAACCTTATATTGTCATCAAGGCCGATCAGGGTACTTATGGCATGGGCGTGATGGTGGCATCCTCGGCCGATGATGTAAGGCAACTGAACCGCAAACAACGAACCAAAATGTCGGCTTCCAAAGAAGGAGGGGATACTTCAGAGGTGATTCTGCAGGAAGGCGTACCGACCCGTGAGACCTGGGGCGACAATAAACTCACGGCGGAACCGGTCGTCTACATGATCGACCATTACGTGGTTGGAGGGTTCTACCGTATGCATTCGAAAAAAAGTGCCACCGACAACCTCAACTCTCCCGGCATGTCCTTCGAACCCCTGGCGTTTGCCGAAGCCTGTAACACGCCGGACAAACAGCTGGCGGATGATGCCTGCCCCAATCGCTTTTATGCCTATGGCGTGATCGGTCGCCTGGCGTTGTTGACAGCAGCGCGGGAAATTAAAGCCGCCAATTAAACGAGCACAGCAAATGACCCAAGCCAGGCAACCTAAACTGGGCATCATCATGGATGCCATAGAATCCATCAAACCCTATAAAGACAGCAGTTTTGCCATGCTGCTGGAAGCACAAAATAGGGGGTGGACGATTTATTACATGCTTCAGCACGACTTGTATATGGAGAACTCCATCAGTTATGCCGACTGCCAACTGATTAAGGTGACTGACTCAAACCACGATTACTACCAGTTGACCACCACCCAGACCATTGCTCTCAGCGATCTTGACGTTATCCTGATGCGCAAGGATCCGCCATTCGATCTGGAATACATCTACACCACTTACCTGCTCGAACAGGCGGAAGAACAGGGCACACTGGTCGTTAACAAAGCCCAGAGCCTGCGAGACTGTAATGAAAAACTATTCACGCGCGAATTTCCGCAGTGCTGTAGTCCAACACGCGTCTCGCGCAAGCCAGCTCGCCTGCATGAGTTTTTATTGCAACACCAGGATATCATTATAAAACCGCTGGACGGCATGGGAGGGCGCTCCATCTTCCGTATCAAACAGGGCGATCCCAACACCAATGCCATTATTGAATCCGTTACGGAACACGGTAGCAAACAGGTCATGGTTCAGAAATTCATACCCGAAATTGAAGCCGGTGATAAACGCATCCTGTTGATAGACGGAAAACCGGTTCCTTATGCACTGGCACGGATTCCGGCAAAAGGGGAAAACCGAGGCAACCTTGCCGCTGGCGCCACCTCAAAAGGGCAGCCACTGAGCGAAAGAGATTTGTGGATATGCCAGCAGATTGCCCCCAGTCTGCGCCGCAAGGGGCTGTTATTTGTCGGCATCGATGTGATCGGTGACTACCTGACCGAAATCAACGTCACCAGTCCAACCTGTATTCGCGAACTGGATAACGAATATAATCTCAACATCAGTGCCGAATTATTTGACTGTATCGAAAACAGATTGAACAGCGCTAAAGTCGCCTGATACCCTTATCCACAAAATCTACTATATTTAGATCAAACCGACCTTGAATCCTTCCGATCAAATCATGACAGATGCAAACCAAGCCGCACCCGCTACCCGAAAAATAGCAGCCAGTGATCGCCTCGGATTCACGCTGTTCCTGGCCTTGTCCGTGCACGTTATTTTCATTCTCGGGGTAGGATTCACCCAGTCCGATGCTAACCAATCCGATTCCACCCCCAGCCTGGAAATTATCCTTGCTAACAGCGAAAGCCTGGAAGAACCCGATGATCCGGATTACCTGGCGCAGACCAACCAGAAAGGCGGCGGTAACCAGGAAGAAAAAGCCCGTCCCAGCGCCGCCGTATCCGCAGCTACCCCGTTAGACCAGCAAGGCTTGTCGGATCGTTCGCAAACCCAGAAAACCGCGAACAGGGTTAAAATCGAAAAGATCTACTATATCAACCAAAGGTCTGCTCAACGCCAGATCGCCAAGGCCAAAATTAACGACAAGGCCACACCTAAAAACAAAAGCCTCGACGACATCCAACAGCAACAACGGGATATCGCCAGCCTGCGCGCCGAAATCCGCAAAATGACCTCGGCCTACGCCAAACGTCCGCGCGAAATCGTCTTAACTGCCAACACGCGCGAAGCGGTTGAGGCCGGATACCTGGCCAGCTGGGTCAATAAAATTGAACACATCGGTAACCTGAATTACCCGGCCGAGGCCGAAGTCAACAAGATCGAAGGCAGCTTACGCCTCAATGTGCGCATTAACTCAGCCGGACAGGTGATCGATGTCACCGTCACCCATTCATCAGGAAAAACCATACTCGACCAGGCGGCCCGACGCATTGTCAAACTGGCTGAACCCTTTTCACCCTTTCCCGCCCGCCTAAAAGAAAAAGCGGACCAGATCGTCATCGTGCGGACCTGGGAATTCAATTCCAGCCAGTTCTCCACTCACGGCAAATCCTGATGCCCAGCAGCCACGATAACCTGGTAGGACAATACCTGCTGGCCACACCCAGCATTCAGGATCCTCTGTTCGCATCCAGCCTCGTGTTCATGTGCGAACACAGCAAGGAAGGCAGCATGGGTGTCGTGGTTAACCATCTCTCTGACCAGACACTGGAAAACATCTTCAACCAACTGGACATTGAATGTGAACATCAGGACATACTCGATATCCCCGTTTTTATCGGTGGACCGGTAAAATTACAACAGGGGTTCGTACTGCACAGCGCCCCTACGCAATGGGAAAAAACCATCAATATCGGTGAAGGCATTTACCTGACCAGTTCGCGCGATATCCTTGAAGCCATTGCACATAATACCGGGCCGCAGAAATTCATCGTGTTACTGGGTTTCTCTGGCTGGTCCGCAGGACAACTGGAACAGGAACTGCAGGATAACGCCTGGCTCACCGCGCGCTCGAACCCTGACATTACCTTCAGTGCCGATATCGACCACAAATGGCAGATGGCATTTGATACGCTCGGTTTTGATCTCGACTCCCTGTCGCCAATCAGCGGAAATGCATGAATCCCGCCCTGTCACGGTGCTTGGTTTTGATTACGGCACCCACTGGATAGGCTGCGCGGTCGGCCAGTCACACACCCGAACCGCTTCGCCGCTGCAACCCGTTAAAGTAATCAGGCAACAACCCGATTGGGACAAGATTGCACAATATATTAAAGACTGGCGGCCGGACCGACTGATTGTCGGCCTGCCCACCACCATGGCCGGTGAAGAACACGCCATGACACAAAAAGCCAGGCGATTCAGAAACCAGCTGCAGGGACGTTTCAATATCAAAACCGAGCTGATTGACGAAAGGCTGACCACGCGCGAGGCCTGGCAAATTGTCGAGCAAAGCGCCCAGAAACAGCAATCAAAACCGCAGCTAGACTGCATTGCCGCAGTCTTAATCACCGAAACCTGGCTGAATGATCAATCGGGCCAAACCTGATAAATGAAACTGTCCTGTGCCGCGCTGTCGACCCAACAGTAAAAAAACTAGGCAAGGTCGTAAAGATCATTTTGCATCAACGACAAGTATGGTATAAAGCGCCTAACTTCCAAGCCTGGCTATACACGAGTGACCGATTTATCTGTCGAAACACTGATCAACCAACTCACCGAGGCACTGGCTCCTTTATTTTATACTGACGATCAACCCATCATCGTGGGCATAGAAACCGGTGGTTACCGCATCGCCCAGGCCCTGCACGAAAAGCTGAGCCCAGATACCGAGCTGGGCAAACTCAACATTACCTTTTATCGTGATGATTACACCAAGATCGGCCTGCACCCGACGGTAAAACCCTCCAGCCTACCCGGAACCATCGATGGCAAAACCATTGTGCTGGTGGATGACGTCCTGTATTCAGGGCGCACGATACGCGCCGCGATGAATGAACTGTTTGATTACGGTCGCCCCGAAAAAATCCTGCTCGTCATACTGGTAGACCGCGGCGGCCGCGAACTGCCTATCCAGGCCGACTTTATCGGTACCCGCCTGCCACTGGAGAACAACCAGCAAATAAAACTGGAAGGAACTGATGAGCTCAAACTCAGCATTCTGCACACTGACGATTGATGAAAAACAACAACCTACAACTCAGCAGCGAAGGAAAACTCAAACACTTCCTCAGCATTGAAGGCCTTAACCATTCCATCCTGAGCGACATTCTCGATACAGCAGAATCCTTTACCTCCGTCACCGAGCGCAGTATCAAAAAGGTGCCCATATTACGTGGCAAAACGGTTGCCAACCTGTTTTTTGAAGCCAGCACACGAACCCGCTCAACCTTTGAACTGGCCGCCCAACGCCTGTCTGCGGATATACTCAACCTGAATATAGATACCTCAGCCGCGGTCAAGGGCGAATCGCTGCTGGATACCCTGCACAATCTTGAAGCGATGCAGATTGACATGTTTGTCATTCGCCATCAGGACAGTGGCAGCGCACATTTTTTTGCCCAGCACGTGAACCCAGGGGTTAGCGTGTTAAATGCCGGTGACGGTCAACACGCACACCCCACCCAGGCCATGCTTGACATGTTTACCATTCGTCGTCACAAACATCAGTTTGAGAACCTGACGGTGGCCATCGTCGGTGACATTAAACACTCACGCGTGGCCCGCTCTCAAATTCATGCGCTTAACCTGCTCAATACCGGGCAGGTCAGGGTGGTAGCCCCACCCACGCTGCTACCGGAACAGGCCGAAACGCTCGGCGTACAGGTTTATCACAAGCTCAACAAGGGGCTCAAGGATGTCGATGTGGTCATCATGTTGAGACTGCAAAAAGAACGCATGACCGGGGCATTGTTACCCAGTGAAAAGGAATACTTTCGCCAGTACGGGCTGACCGCAGAACGCTTAAAACTGGCCAAAGCGGATGCCATCGTGATGCATCCCGGGCCTGCCAACCGCGGCATAGAAATCGAATCCTCGGTCATGGACGGCAATCAATCTGTCATTTTGCAACAGGTCACCTATGGCATCGCGGTTCGCATGGCCGTGATGTCGATGATCGTCTCCGGTGCGGTTGAATCTTCATGAAAACACACATAAAAAACGGTCGACTGGTAAACCCTGCCTCACAACGAGATGAAGTCGCTGATATTTTTATCGACAACCAGCTGGTCGTCGCCATTCGCACCAAACCCGAAGGCTTTGCAGCCGATCAAACACTCGACGCCACCGACAAACTAATCATTCCCGGCCTGGTGGATGTGCAGTGCCGGGTACGCCAGCCTGGCTCCACCCAGAAAGCCAATACCAGCACCGAAACCAATGCGGCAGCTCATGGCGGTATCACCAACATTTGCATACCACCCGATGCCAACCCGGTGACCGATAATGCGGCGGTGGTGGAATTGATCCATCACAACAACCAAAAAGCCGGCAACCGCTGTCACCTGTATACCATCGGTGCCCTAAGCAAGGGCTTGCAAGGTGAACAATTAAGCAACATGGGCACCCTTAAGCGCTCGGGCTGTATTGCCCTGAGCAATGCCCTGCACCCTTTTGCCAATAACCTGGTGCAACGCCGCGCCATGGAATATGCATCCGGGCAGAACATGCTGGTGGTGATCCAGCCTTATGATCATGCGCTGTATGCCAATGGTTGTGCCCACGAGGGTGCACTCGCCACTCGACTGGGACTGCCACCGATCCCGGAGGCTGCAGAAACTGCTGCACTGGCTCGGGACATTGAACTGGTTGCACAAACCGGCGCGAGAACCCATTTCGGACAGTTATCCTGTGCGCGTTCGGTAGAGAAGATTCGTAAAGCCAAAAAAGACGGCCTGCCGGTCAGTGCGGATGTGGCCATGCATCAGTTATTCCTGACCGAACGCGATATTAATGACTTTGACACCAATAAACTGACCATACCCCCCCTGCGTAGCGAAACAGATCGTGATGCGCTGCGTGAAGGCATCAGTGACGGCACAATCGATTGCATCTGTTCAGACCATCAACCGCATGATATTGATGCCAAACTTCAACCTTTTCCATCCGCCGAACCCGGCATCAGCGCGCTGGATGTCTTTTTACCGCTGCTGTTTCGACTCATTGATGAAAACATCGTCAGCCTGCAACAGGCTCTGTCTTTAACCACTATAAATCCGGCGAAAATTTTTAAACTGCCCGCTGGACAGATCGCTAGCGGAGAGCTGGCTGATCTGGTCATTGTAGACACAATGTGCCATTACCAATGCAATACTGCCGATTTTTATTCTGCCGGCAAAAACAACGCGTTCCAGGGTTGGGACTTTTCAGCCCGGGCAGAAACCACCCTGGTTGCAGGCAAACTTATTCAATAACTATTCAGAGGTTTTCAGCGACAGCAAAATTCCGCTGGCTATGGCCAGGGCGCCGATGATGTGGTACCAGAATAATTGTTCACCCAGATAAACGATCGCCATCGCTGTTCCAAGCACCGGCATCAAGTGTATAAATTGTCCGGCACTCGCGGCACCCACCAGCTTTACACCCTGATTCCACAGTAAAAATGCCCCGACGGAAGCAAATGCGGCGACATAAAATATGGTCATCATGTTTGCAGCATTTAGCTGCAAAACCGGCTCATCAAAAACATTAAACCAATGGAACGGACCCAGGAACAACAGCCCGACAATCATATTGAATAACAGGAATGCCTGGGCGGAAAGTGCAGTGGGTCGCCAGCGCAAACTGATCGAGTAAACAGCCCACACAAAGGCCGCCGTTAATACCCACAAATCACCCTGGTTAAAAGACAGCGCCAACAGGTTTTCGAGGCTTCCGCGCATTACCAGCAGCAACACGCCGGCGCTGGAAATCACAATGCCGATCAATTTGATGCCGGAAATGGGTATACCCGGCTTGATTCGCGCCAGCAGGATAATCAACATCGGAATAAAACTATTGATCAACAAAGCGTTGGTCGCAGTAGACTGTTGCAGCCCCAGGTAAACAAAAGTATTAAAGCAACTGACGCTTAACACGGACATAAATACCATGCGCACCAGGTTTTGCCGAATGACGCCCCATTCTGATAGCAGCAAGCGGATACTGAAAGGTAAAAACAGCAGCAAGGCGACAGACCAGCGCCAGTAAGCCAGGGTGATGGGGGCGATATCGGATGCCATGGCCCGGCCCAGTACAAAGTTACCAGACCAGAACAAAGCCGAGCCGCTTAACATCAGGTAGGCCCAGTTTTTTGACATGACAGGGAGCTAGTTATCCCTGGGCAGCGTCAATTCATCCGGAAAGGGTTGCTCATTCAGATTGTGCCGACTGTCACCCCGATGTTGCTCACCACCAAAGTTAATCTTCCATTCCAGGTTAGTGCTCGAATCCGCGTAGGCCAGCGCGCTTTTGATTGAAATCTTGTCGGCCTTGTATAAATCATACAGCGACTGATCGAAGGTCTGCATGCCCACGGTATCACCTTTCTCCATGATCTCCTTGATTTCGTTGAAGTTACCTTCACGTAATAACTCGGCAATGTACGGCGTATTCATCATGATTTCGACGGCACAGGCGAGCTTGCCATCCATCGCCGGCACCAGGCGCTGGGAGATAACCGCTTTCAGGTTCAACGATAAGTCCATCAACAGCTGTTCACGCATATCAACCGGGAACATGTTCATCATCCGGTCCATGGCCTGGTTGGAGTTAACCGCATGCAGGGTCGTCAGGCACAAATGCCCGGTATCCGCGTAATTGATCGCCGCCTGCATGGTTTCACGGTCACGCGCCTCACCGATCATGATCACTTCGGGTGCCTCACGCAAGGCTTCGCGCAGCGCATTTTCATAAGACAAGGTATCGATACCCACCTCGCGTTGCGAAATGACCGATTTATTATGCTTGAACACAAATTCAATCGGGTCTTCGATAGTCAGTATATGACCACCTTCGATGCCGTTTCGATGATTGATCATGGAAGCCAGCGTGGTCGATTTACCCGAACCGGTTGACCCCACCACCAGCACCAGGCCGGTTTTTTCCATGACAATTTTCTTCAAGATCTGCGGCAGCAACAATTGATCAATGGTCGGAATCTCCCACTTGATGTAACGGATGACCATGGAAACTTCGGAACGCTGAATAAAGATATTAACCCGGAAGCGCCCGACGCCCACCAGGGTAAAGCCCAGGTTCAATTCGCGGTTGATTTCAAAATCGGTGACCTGCTCATCAGTCAACAGGCTGTAGGCCAGTTTTTGTACCTGCCCCGACTTGAGGGCATTTTTTGCCATGGGTCCGGTGCGCCCGTCCAGCTTCATATTGGGCGGCGCGCCGGTGACAAAAAACAGGTCAGAGGCCTGTTTTTCCGCCATTATTTTTAAATATGGCTCCAGAAGTTTGGTAGTGGGTTCACGACTCATGCTTATATCATTCCACCTGGTCTATCGTCATCAGCTTCTTCCAGTTCAAAATCATCCCGATGGTCTTCCACCAGCCCCGTTTTTCGTGCCGTATCGCTTTCCAGCTTGATACGCAGACGAATGTCGTTCACCGAGTCGGCGTTACGCAAGGCATCTTCAAAAGTTATCTGGCGCTCTTCATAAAGATTGAATAACGCCTGGTCAAAGGTGATCATGCCTTGTTCGTTGGATTTTGCCATCAATCCTTTCATTTCATGCACCTCGCCCTTGAAAATCATATCGGCCATCAGTGGCGTATTGAGCATGATCTCGACCGCGGGAATACGACCCACGCCATCGATACGCGGGATCAGGCGTTGCGACACCAGCCCTTTCAGGTTCAACGACAAATCCATCAATAACTGCTGTCTTCTTTCCTCGGGGAAAAAGTTGATGATTCGATCCAGCGCCTGGTTGGTGCTATTGGCGTGTAACGTGGTCAGGCAAAGGTGCCCGGTTTCGGCAAAGGCAATGGCGTGTTCCATTGCTTCACGGTCACGCACCTCACCGATCAAAATAACGTCCGGCGCCTGGCGCAGGGTGTTTTTCAGCGCGATTTCATAGGTATCGGTATCCACCCCCACCTCACGTTGTGTCACCAGGCAGTTTTTATGTTCATGCACAAATTCAACCGGGTCTTCGATGGTAATAATATGCCCGTAACTGTGACGATTGCGATAATCCACCATCGACGCCAGCGAGGTTGATTTACCGGAGCCGGTGCCACCCACAAAAATAACCAGACCGCGTTTGGTCATGGCTATTTCCTGCAGGGTATTGGGAAGATTCAGCTCTTCAAAGCTTGGGATTTCTGAGTTAATGATACGCAGCACCAGGCCGGTACTGCCACGCTGTACAAAAGCATTGACACGAAAGCGGGCCACACCCGGCAAGGCAATGGAAAAATTACATTCCTGGTTTTCTTCAAACTCAGACACCTGTTTGTCATTCATGATCGAACGCGCCAACATCTGGGTATGATTGGGCGCCAGGATCTGTTTAGAAACCGTATTGATCTTGCCATCAATCTTCATTGCCGGTGGAGATCCGGAGGTAATGAACAAATCCGAGCCATCCTTGCTGACCATCATGCGTAACAGGTCATGCATAAACCCGATCGCTTTATTTCTATCCATTTGTGCTCCTGTTAGTTACGTTCAAGTTTAAATTCAGGTGATTACAGTGAATCCGGATTGGCCGCCTTACGCTGCGCCTCTTCCTTACTGATCAGCCCCTGCGCCAGAATCTGTTTGAGGTTCTGGTCCAGTGTCTGCATGCCGACCGATTGACCGGTCTGGATAGCCGAGTACATCTGCGCTACCTTGTCTTCTCGAATCAGGTTTCTGATCGCCGGGGTACCGATCATGATTTCATGCGCCGCAATTCGACCGCCACCGATTTTTTTCATCAGTGTTTGCGAAATAACCGCCTTCAGTGATTCCGACAACATCGAACGCACCATGGCCTTTTCCGCCGCCGGAAACACATCCACGATACGGTCGATGGTTTTGGCCGCCGAACTGGTGTGCAGGGTACCAAAAACCAGGTGACCGGTTTCGGCCGCAGACAACGCCAGGCGAATGGTTTCCAGGTCACGCATCTCGCCCACCAGAATGGTATCCGGATCTTCACGCAGTGCCGAGCGCAGGGCCTCGTTAAATCCCAGCGTATCTCGATGTACCTCGCGCTGGTTGACCAGGCATTTTTTACTTTGATGCACAAATTCGATGGGATCTTCCACCGTTAGAATATGGCCATATTCGGAATCGTTTTTATAATCGATCATGCCCGCCAAGGTGGTGGACTTACCCGAACCGGTGGGGCCGGTAACCAGCACGATACCGCGCGGGTACTCTGATATTTCCTTGAATATAGCGGGTGCGCCCAGGTCTTCCAGAGTCAGGATCTTGGATGGAATCGTTCTGAATACGCCGCCGGCTCCGCGGTTATGGTTGAAGGCATTCACACGAAAACGGGCCAGGCCGGGGATCTCGAAAGAAAAGTCGGTTTCCAGGAACTCTTCAAAATCCTTGCGCTGCTTGTCACTCATGATGTCATACAGCATGTCATGTACCTGTTTATGGTCCATTTCCGGCACATTGATTCGACGTATATCGCCATCCACCCGGATCATGGGTGGCAACCCGGCTGATAAATGCAAATCGGAGGCACCCTGTTTCACGCCAAAGGCCAATAGTTGAGCTATATCCATGTTTATTCCACTTGGTAAGAATTAGTTATAAAGGGAGATTACTATTTTGATACCCTGGCACGCCTAGAGATTTTATTCTGAGACAAGGCAAAAATGCACGGCAGAGCCCAGTCTGCATGGAGAAAATGGGCATTTGAGTCCATTTTAAACGCTGGATAAGAATAAAAGGTCATTCGTGCAAAGGTCTCATTTTAGTTATTATTGTGTATTGTAGTGTTTATTATTCTTTTTACAGGAAAAAGCACACCCTCTAACAGGCTGGACTATAGCAAATCACATGAGCAACATCGAAAATAATCTTGCATCAGTTCGCCAGAAAATTATCGACCAATGCCTTGCCAGTGGACGACAGCCGGAAAAAGTCACATTACTGGCGGTGAGCAAAACCAAACCCATTAGTGATATCGAACTGGCCTATCAGGCCGGGCAAAGGGATTTTGGTGAAAACTACCTGCAGGAAGCCGAGAAAAAAATTAACGGTATCAGCCATAAAGACATCATTTGGCATTACATCGGCCCCATACAATCCAACAAGTCACATAAAATCAGTGAACTGTTTGACTGGGTACACAGTGTAGAACGCTTAAAGGTCGCTAAACACCTGGACAAATTTCGCCCGCCACATAAACCGCCCTTAAACATATTATTGCAGGTCAATATTGACCAGGAACCGAGCAAATCAGGTATCGATGTTCAGGACATTCTGCCATTGGCGGATGAAATCGCATGTTTACCACAGCTGAAATTGCGCGGGCTGATGGCTATCCCGGCCATTCGAAAAGATTTTGAAGCCCAGCGTGAACCGTTTAAAAAAATGCAACAGGCATTTCAAACCCTGCAACAACAGCACCCGCAGTGCGACACCCTGTCGATGGGTATGAGTGCCGACATGCAGGCGGCCATTGCAGAAGGCTCCACACTGGTTAGAATAGGCACTGCAATTTTTGGCGCACGTGATTAATCGGGCAACTAAATGACTACTCCTCTCTCAACAACACCCGCTACCATCTGCTTTATTGGGGCCGGCAACATGGCAAGCAGCCTGATCGGTGGACTGATTTCCAATCAATATCCGCCCGATCACATCATAGGCAGCGATATCGATACGCAAAAACTGTCCCAGTTACAGCAGGCCTATAATATCCGCACCGAAACGGATAACCATCGGGCTGTCGAACAGGCAGACATCGTTGTTCTGGCGGTTAAACCCCAGATCCTGCAAGCTGTTTGCAGGGGCATAAAAAATCTCCATCACCACCCCCTGTTTATCAGTATCGCCGCCGGAGTTCGCGAACCGGATATCAATCGCTGGCTGGGGAATGATCAGGCCATCGTACGCTGTATGCCCAATACCCCGGCTTTGGTAGGCCTGGGCGCCAGTGGCCTGTATGCCAACAACGCGGTCAGCGCGGAGCAGAAACAAAATGCCGAGCGCATTCTGCAAAGCATCGGTATCACGGTGTGGGTGGATGAAGAGTCCCGGCTGGATGCAGTGACTGCCATCTCGGGTAGCGGACCGGCTTATTTCTTTCTGTTTATCGAGGCCCTGCAACAGGCCGCACAGCAACTCGGGCTCGATGAACAAACAGCAAGCCGCCTGGCCAAACAAACCGCTCTTGGCGCGTGCACCATGGCCATGGATAATGACGTGACCACCTTACGACAACAGGTCACCTCTAAAGGCGGCACGACCGAACAGGCCATCAAAAGCTTCCAGCAAAACAAACTGCAGCAACTCGTACTGGACGCCACGCGCGCTGCTGAACTACGCTCCAGGGAACTCGCCCAGGAACTCGGCAAAGATTAAAACCTATAGAGACATTGATACCATGGGATCGAATTACCTCACCTCACCTTTACTACTTGTCATTAATACGCTGTTCGATCTTTACGTATTACTGGTGATGTTGCGCTTCATTTTCCAGATGTTACGCGCCGACTTTTACAATCCCATCTCCCACTTTGTGGTACGCGCCACCACGCCACCACTTAAGCCCTTACGCAAGATTATTCCCGGTATCGGTGGCCAGGATATGGCTGCGCTGGTATTGTGCCTGCTGATCCTGATGATCAAGTATTTCATCATTCGCGCAATGGGGGCCGGAGTCATTGATATCGGCAATGTACTGGCGCCGGTAGCCAAAGCCAGCATTGGCGGGCTCATTATCATCGGGCTGGCCGACATGGTCGCTACCTTTATCAATATTTTCCTGTTTGCGATTATTATCCAGGTCATTCTGAGCTGGGTGAACCCGGGCGCCTACAATCCCGCCATCAGCCTGATTAATACCGTCAGTCGACCGGTCATGCGCCCGATACAACGATTTATTCCACCCCTGGGCGGGCTGGACCTGTCGCCCCTGTTTGCCACCCTGGGCCTGATGGTTATAAAAATGCTGGCGATTCCACCGATCATATTTTTAGCCTCCAAACTATAAACCGTTTGCCCAGAACCCTGCAGGCCGAAACTGTCGAAAAATACGATTACACAGCTTGAGCACGCACACGGGTGATTCACCGGCCTGGGGGAGAATAATCGAATCTTTTTGATTTAATTCGTTCTATAATGGGCACAGGGTCAGAAAAGATACTTATAAGAATCCTTTTCTTACTTTATGAATACACTGGAGGAATCAATGAAAAAATTATTACAACTCATAGGCTTGAGCCTGCTGTTCGCGTTTCATTCCATCGCTTTTGCTGAAAGTTCACAGACCATCGGCGATTACATTGTCCACTACAACGCCATTTCTACCGAGTCCCTGCCACCCGCTGTAGCCCGTGCCTATGGCATCACGCGCAGTAAAAACCGTGGCCTGCTGAATATTTCCGTGCTGAAAAAAGGCGGGAACTTCGAAGGTGTCGAGGCAACTATTGACGTCAGTGCCACTAACCTGACCGGCCAGTTACGTGATATCAAGTTGCGTAAAATTCAGGAACAGAACGCGGTGTACTACATCAGTGAATTTTCTGTCGCCGACCAGGAAACACTGGACTTTTCCATCAAGGTCACCACCGCCGATAACAAAACCGGCAACATGAAACTGCGCCAGCAGTTTTTCAGCAACTAGACCTTCACGGGTTCGACATCAGGCGTTCACTTCCGCCTGGTGCCGGGCCCGAATGAAATCGCTGTGTGACACGTACAACAGGTCGGCCACCTTGCGCAGCAGATGCTCTTCATAATGGTGTTTTTCACCATCGGCGTAAGCCACTTTCCACATTAGCTCGATAACCTTCACTTTTCCGCGCTGATCCAGTTGTTCATTCATCAGGCGCGTGATGTGCTGCAAAGACACCAGTTGATCGGCCTTTTCATGAGCGCTTTGCAGCAAGGTATCCACCTCTTCCTCGCATAAGGAAAGATGCTGTAACAACAAGTTTCGGATACTGGCCAGTTCCGTTTCGTCCTGCTCAAAATCGGCACGACTGACCTCGATCAACAGAATGGCCGTGGCCAGGTCTATAGCCATCGCAGGCTCGTCTTTGTTGAAGCGCTCAAAAGTGGGTTTAAAAAATCGGTCGATTAAAGCTTTCATTTCCTCATTCTAAAAACCCATGGATTTTTATTCAATAGATAAAACCGATTGATAAATATTTATTGATTGATTAAAAAACCTGATAGCGGCACACTATTAAGACTTCCTTATCCAGTTAAGCCATGACCTTAACCGAACTCAAATACATCGTTGCCGTTGCCCAAAAAAAACATTTCGGACAAGCCGCACAAGCCTGTTTTGTCAGCCAGCCTACCTTGAGTATCGCCATCAAAAAACTGGAAGAAGAACTCGATATCAAGCTGTTCGAGCGCAGCTCGAAAAATGAGATTCGCATTACCGATATCGGCCAGCAGGTCATTGAACAGGCGCAGAAGGTATTACGTGAAACCCAGGTCATCAACGAGATTTCCCAACAGGGCAAGGACCCTTTATCGGGCACCTTTCGCCTCGGTGCCATTTACACCATTGGCCCCTACCTGTTGCCCAACCTGATTCCGCGCATCAATGAATCCGCACCCAATCTGACGTTGATTATCGAAGAGGATTTTACCGCCAACCTGTCAACCAAGTTAAAACAGGGTGAGCTCGATGCCATTATCATCTCCTACCCTTATGATGAAGCGGGAATCGAAACGGCACCATTGTATGAAGAACCCTTCGTTGTGGCTTTACACTCAAGGCACGAATGGCTACAAAAAGAACAGATTTCCGTCAACGAACTGGTCGGCCAGGACCTGATGCTGCTCGGCGCCGGGCACTGTTTCAGGGACCAGGTGATACAGGCTTGCCCACAGTGCATGGAAAGCAATAACGAACTGACCCGCACCCTCGAAGGCAGCTCACTGGAAACCATCCGTCACATGGTTGCAGCCGGAACCGGCATTACCGTACTACCCTGTACCAGCATGATGCACAGCCAGCAAAATCATGATCTGATCAGCATCAAGTCCTTTGCCAACCCCCAACCCAGTCGCACCGTTGCATTGGCCTGGCGCAAGCATTATCCGCGCAAGGAGGCGATCCAACAGATTATCGACAATATCCAACAGTGCCAGTTACCGGGTACACAATCCATTCGTTAAAGGACATCAAACACCGACACAGTCGACATAGATAGTTACACCTGGATAATTAATTACCCCACTTCCATCTCCATTGGAGCCACCAGAAACTTCACATATATGTCCCTGTCCGGTATCACTGCCTTCCACAACCTCAACAGCATAAGAAGAGCCGTTATCCAACTGAGATGAAAAGGTATAGGTACCATTATCATCAATGAAAAGGTCATCACCACCATTATTGGTCAATGTGAAAGTACCGATGGCGCCACTTACTTCAACGACAATACCAAAGGGACCTAGCGCATGATTCCCGTAACGGGCAATAAAAATATCCTCGCCGGAGGATTCATTCAGATAACGAAGACCATGCCCAGCAACAAAGATGTTATCCACTGGGTCAAGAACAATACTTTCAGCCTGGTCTGTTGCAACAGTACCATCTTGTATGGTCCACTGCAGAACTCCATCATTATCTAGTTTACTTAAGAAATAGTCGTACTCACCCAAGTTACTATTTCCATAGAGTGCGCCAGCAGTTGCTCCAGTTACATAGATATTGGAAGCCGAGTCCAGGTCAATACCCCTGATCCATTCACGTTCGACCGTGCCCATTTGGGTAATCCACTGCAAATCCCCGTCACTATCCAGCTTAGCGATAAACACATCTATTTCACCATTATTGGTTCCATTCCAGTTACCCCAGGTATCACCTCCTATGTAAATATTATTATCACTATCCAGAACGATACTATAGCCATTATCATACGAGTCAGTTCCTAACTGCTCTGTCCAGAGCCTGCTACCCGTTGAAGTATATTTTGTAACAATCACATCGGTGAAGCCAAGGCTGACATTTCCATCCAAATCCCCACCTGTATAACCTACCACAACCACATTATCATCTGAGTCCACAGCTATTTCATAACCGTATTCATAATTATTAGTTCCCGGTTGCTGGGTCCATTGATGGTCACCATCCGGGTTATATTTGGAGATAAAGATATCCCGCCCAGCATGACTACTGTTTCCATTTAAGCCATTTTCAGTCATGCCTGTCATGTAAACGTTGCCTTCACTGTCCAGGGCCACATCATATCCTATGTCGGATTCAATACCGCCGTTTACGACCGTCCATTGATGATCACCATCCAGATTATATTTACTCAATAGAATATCCCGCCCCCCACTATTAACATACCCATCCAGGTCACCGAAGGTATCCCCGGTTATATATAAATAACCTCTTACATTATCCAAGACCAAACCACGAATTTCATCATCCTCTTCACTTCCATTTAAAACGGTCCAGATAAAATCTCCATCTGACGAATATTTACTAATAAAGAGATCCCCCCTTCCATTATTGGATTGACCATCAAGATCTCCTGCCGCTTTTCCAACCACAAACAAATCACCTGACGCATCTAGTGCTATATCGTTGGCATAATCATGAAGTACTCCTTCCATAGTTCCATTCTGGACGAACCAAGCCAAGGTGGGTGGACCTCCGGGATTTGCAGTATTTGCCGTTATGCTGACAGAATCAGGATTACTATCCAGTTCACCATCTGTGACGGTTAAATTGACAACATAATTACCCTCTATATCAGCAATAAATGTGGGCGTTTGAGAATTCGCATTTATTAGCGTTGTAGAACTACCATCGGGCACAGACTGAAATACCCAGGTAAAACTCAATTCATCATCATTGGGGTCAGAACTTGATTCACCATTTAACAAAACCGTTGACCCTACATCCACACTTTGATCATTTCCTGCATTTGCAACCGGCCTGCCATTGCTGTTTACTGCAGCAGTAATAATGACCTGGTCCTGGTCGCTATAGGTGCCATCATTCACCTCCAATTGCAGCAAGTATTCTCCCTCCACATCAGCCATAAATGAAGTCTGTACCTGTGCCATGTTTTCTAACACTGCTGTACTGCCATCTGGCCTGCTGACAAAACCCCATAGGTATGTCAGCTGATCGCCATTTACATCGATACTTGCCGAACCATCAACCGTCACCAGGCGTGGAGCCAGAACACTCTGATCATCACCAGCATTAGCATTGGGTGGTAGATTCATACCATCCGGCAGCCCACCACCATACTCAATAATTGACTCATGAAGTTGATCCCTTGCATCTTCAACACTAACAAGGACTCTGTTCAAAGCATTCTGTGTATCCTCACCAAAAGATGCACTGGAAAAATCTGTTTGTGCTGGCAATAAATTAACTAAATTATCATCCAGAGTGATAACTCCATTATCTGGGTCACCATCACCATCTACAGTTTGCAATAAACGCGCAACATTAATGGCCGCATCTTCATCACCGGGAAACAAGGTATAGGGGGAAATGGGACCTTGCTGTACCCGTACATTACCCAGATTAACCGCCCCCAGAGAAAATCGCACCATATCGCCAACATTACACGTATATTCCCCAAGCTGATTGGTTATACCTGTATGACCTGATGAACAGGTATATCTCAATCCCTGAACTGGGTCATCGATAAACTGACCGGTGATAGTCTGGGCACTCGAGCCACCACTGCCTCCACCACAGGACATCAACAATACAGATAAGACGGTAGCCAAAAAATAACCCGCCACCTTCGGCAACGAAACGCCCCCATGAAGAGGCTTGATACGGTCTGTTATTTGTTTCATTTCCTTTAAACCCACCCTGTTAAACAAATTTTCGGTTAAATAATGATTTTCTCCTCAACCCGAAGACCCACACTAGAAATGCACTCAGCACTTCAACTGCAAAAGCCCCGCTGGAACCACCGTCTGAATCATTATCCGGATTACCGCCAACATCTACCGTATTGGCCACCACCCCCTCGCCACTCACGTGAAGGGTAATCGGATTCTCGTCACCATCATTTGATGGAATATCCAGACTGTCGTTAAAATCGGCCACGGATGTAGGTGAGAACCTGATGGTTATTGCACAGGTTTCACCCTGGCTTAAGGTTTGAGCTGAGCAGGTATCATTGTCCAGCTGGAAAGGGTCTGCCAGGGGATTTGACACCGCAATCTGCCCAAGAACCAGGTCAGCGCTTCCGTTATTGGTGATATCGACCTGTTTTGTTGCAGTGCTGTTTTCAGCCACTCTACCAAATGGAAGCTGGAGGTCATCCACCGGGTCAACAGCATCCGTGACGGCAATATCCGCTACGGGTTGTGCCACGCCTGTGCCGGTTACTGTAACAATCACCGATGGCTCATCGGCATCATTCGATGGAATATCCAGGTTGTCATTAAAAATACCTGCGGATGTGGGTTCAAATTGAACTTCAAAGGTACAGCTGGAAGCTGGTATTACAGTCTGCCCACTGCAATGATCATTGATCAGGCTAAACGGCAGAGCAACCACATCCACACTGCCGATATTGCCAATAACCAGGTCGGCATCTCCAACATTTGAAATGGTTACGGTTTGTACGCCACTGGTGGCCAGGGTTCTGGCCCCAAAAGCAATCTGCAAATCATCTGGCGGAGCGATTGAGTCCACTACCGTGATATCCGGAACAGGAACACCAATACCATGACCTTGTGCACTGACGGTCACCACCGATTCATCCGCATCATTGGAAGGAATTTCAAAACCATCCGTGAAAGCACCGGTTGAAGGCGGCGTAAAGCGGATGGTTAAGGCACAGTTAGAGAGTGGTGCCAGGGTTTGACCAGAACAACTATCCGCTTGAATGACAAAGTCATTGTTAAGCAGATTCTGATCTACCACCAAGCCGAGAATAAGATCCGCATCACCGCTGTTGGTCACGGTTATGCTGTGATCTGCAAAAGATAACTCGGTAACGTCACCAAATAGAAGTTGAAGATCATCAATGGGTGCAACAGAATCTGTTACAACAATTTCAGGCGAAGTTACCCCTGCACCCTGAGCGTAAATATAAGCAGCACCCAGGTCGGTAATAAAACCCGTTTGAGCGTCATAATAATCTTCTCGCCAGGCTCCAATAATGGCATGTTCATCACCCAGGGCAACCGAGCCCCCATAGATATCCATTCCTGAACCATCTGACGCCGTCAGATGCTGGATTTCAGACCAATCTCCTGCCAAGTCAATCTGGTAGAGATAGGCTGAACCGGCCAATGACCCATTATCGTCGTAGGTGCTATACGAACCGATCAGGACCTGATCTCCCTGTATGGAAATCGACTCACCAAAACCATCGTAGGGGAAATTGACCGTACCATCAAAATCGGACGCATTTAATATCTGTTCTTCTGTCCAGGTGGCGCCATTCCTATTAAACACATAAACCGAGCTGGCAACATAATTGCTCAATGCCACATGAACATAGCTGTTGTTGGATACCATGGCCGTATCACCGCTGACCGCAACGGCATGACCAAACCAGTCGTCCACGGCATTATCGGATGCCAACAACTTCTGCTGTTGAGCCCAGCTATCTTGTGAGCGAACGAAAATATAGGCACTGCCTCGTCGGGCATGCTTATCTTTCGCACCTACCACGACAGTGTCCCCATCAATGGCGACGGCATTGCCAAAGTTGTCGCCGTAGTCAGAGTCATCGGGGCGAATTTTCTGTTGTTCACTCCAGGTTGTACCACTACGTACAAAGACATAAGCTGCACCGGGCGGATTAGTTTCATGAACACCGTCGCCCAGTTCCTGAGCGTATTCAGCCCCGATCACCACCGTATCGCCATCTATAGCCACGGCATGTCCAAACTTGTCATCATCCGAGCCATCGGAAGCGATCAGTTTTGCCTGTTCCGTCCACACAGTCCCGCTGCGAACAAACACATAGGCTGCGCCTGTATTACTTCCAGATACAGAAGCACCTTCAGCCCCGACAACAATCGTGTCACCATCCATAGCGACTGCACGCCCAAAAAAATCATTCGATGCACCATCTGATGCCGTCAGTTTTTGTTGCTCCGCCCAATCACCCGATACAGCGTCACGTACCAAGACATAGACCGCACCCGTTGAACCAGAATTGGAACCGATAGCAGCCGTATCTCCACTTATCGAAACTGCACGTCCAAACTGATCATAATCGGCTCCATCCGAAGCAAAAATTTTAACTTCGCCCGTCAGGTCAGCCGATACTGTGAATGGAATTAAAAGAACTAAGAAAGAAAAAAACCGAATAACCTGACCAAAGACCATGACAACTTCTCCATTTGCGGCGAGGGACACTACGGAGAAGTTAAGTCACATAAAGTCACAAAATAGTCACAGTTGCAAAATACAACTCTTGGTTATGACTTAAATCAAAAGTTGTGATTAAAATCGGAAAAACTATTTGGGAGCCTGGGCACACAGTTCGCAGAATCCTCCGCAAACTTCGGGTTCTGCCTTAATGGTTTCATAAAGATGGAGGGTTTTTTGCGATGGCTTGATGCCAAAAGTCTGCTTTAGCATTTGATGACAACGTTCAAACAGGGCCAGCGCTTCAGAACGGTTGCCCTGGGCACTGTGACAACGCATCAGACCCCGACAATACTCTTCAGACAGCGGGTCGAATTCGCGTGCTTTTTCATACAGCGTGATCACTTTTCTACAGTCACTGCCGTGATGACGATAATATGCGATCAGCAGCTTGATAATACGCATAAAACGCGAGCGTAAACGTTCTCTGAGCGGTAACATCCAGCCAACAGCGTTTTCCTTTTCCAGGAACAAACCCCGATTAAGGGCAAACAGCTCTTCAATCAGTTGCTGTAATTTGACTTTTTCATCCTGGCTGTCGTTTTCCAAATATCGACCCAACTTGTTTAACAGCGCTTCCAACACCCAGGTGTCCACCCAGCAATACTGATCATTCAGGCTTAAGTGACCTTGTTGCACATGGAGTGCATCCGGTCCAATCATTTTCCTTAGACGTGACAGGGTGGTTGTGTATGCACTATGAGCCTGGTCACCTTCAGAATCTGGCCACAAGGATTCGGTGATCAGGAACTCGCTAACATTTTTGCCACCGAAGGCGATTAATACCTGAAGCAATTGAACCGGTTTATTTTGGGCTTTGCCCCTGAAGTGAATTTTTGCCCCATTCAGGCGTACGGAAAAATGCCCCAAAGTAGAAGTTTGCAGAGGATAAGATCCATAAGATTGATCGTAACGAGTTGTTCTTTCGGGACCCATTTTCTAAAACCTTGCCTTAATACCGGCACTTACCACTTTTGTTATTTTGAACGGGAATATAACTATTTTTCAATTCCAATGTATTGATGGAAGTCACCCTTGGCACCATTTAGCTTTATAATTCAGCCTTGTTAAAACAACCGATAAAGCCAATGGTAAAACATGATATCACCCGGCAAGAGTTGGAACGCGGGAAAATAAACAGCGAGACCGCGCGCATCGCCTGGAAGGAACTGCAACGCTATTTTGCCGGGGGTTACACCCTGCTGGTCAGCGACGAACTCGACTTGATCGAGGTGGCCTACCAGATGCAGCAGGACAATGCGTCACAGATCGAACAGTGGATGCAAAACACACAGATTCAGCAGGTCAGCAATGAACAGGCACGTGAGTGGTTTAACAACGATGCCGAACTATGGGCCTGTGTGATCAAGCCCTGGGTGTTGATTCAAGCGGTGGATTAATCGTCCAGTTGCTCCAGAATATTCACCAGCGCGTAGCCATCCAGCACATTCAACCAGTGGGTAAAGCCCTGAATCAGGCGTGTTGATTTTTTACCGATGGCCGGGACATTGCCCATGTCCTGACTGTAGCCCGACACGATCGGGTCACCCAGCGCCCCGGTTACCGTTGAACGCACAACGGAGAAGTATTCGATATCCGGATGCTGACGCGTATTCAGCCAATGCAACAGGCGCCCGGGTATGGCCGGCACGATATCGTTCAACAGCCCCTGCGAACGACGCAGCATGTCGTAGGTTTCACCACCCAGCATTTCTTTCAGAATACGTACCGGTAAGGGGTCATCCAATTCATCCAGGCCTCGATAGGCCAGTGCTGTACCCAGGTGTGGACTGGCAATTGTCACCAGCGCCTGGACATTGGGAGGGCAGCCGTTGCGCACCAGGGCCATGCGTGCTACCACGCCGCCGAGGGAGTGCCCGGCAATAATCACTTTTTCAGAAGGGTAATGATCCACAATCCAGCGTATGGCAGCGGTCACCACGTTGGCCTGAATAATCAGGGGGGCCTCAGAATTTACCTGTAAATTGATCACCTTGTTTTCTTCCTGGTAACCCGGTAACGGTATCGGAATCAGCCCGGCCGGTGCTCCCAACAGGATACCGGCCCGCTTCCAGCCAAACTGTTGCAAAACGGGCACCACACCGGATTGCTCCCAGGAAAAAATGTTACCCTGATAGCCATGCACCAACAGCAGTACATCGGCCCTGGCCGTGCCTGTCAGCATCAGCCACGAAAATAGCGCGGCAGCAATCAGTTTGTTAACAGCTTTCATCTTTTCATCCGAATTTTATGATCACCATGATAGGCAATTTGAATATTATGCATTATTATGCTCGCCAATAATATTAGTATTTGCTTATATAATGCACAAGAAACCTGATTATATTTTTGATGTCGATCTGCACGACTTTCAACAACGCGTGATTGAAGCCTCACACCAGAAACCTGTACTGGTGGATTTCTGGGCTGACTGGTGCAGCCCCTGCATAGCCATCGCCCCGGTATTAACTCGGGTTATTGAATCCTTTGCTGGCCAGGTGCAACTGGCCAAGCTGGAAGTGGACGAAGGCGATAACATGAAACTGGCCGGGCACTATCGGGTCAGGGGTTTTCCAACCATTATCCTGTTTAAAAACGGAGAAGAGCAGGACCGATTCAGTAGCGCGCGCCCTTCCCATTTTATTAAAGAGTTTATCGACTCACATATAATTTGAGCACTGCATAATTCTATTGGATGCCGGCAATTTTATTGTCATCCTTGAACTATACTCACAGGGAAAAATAAAATAAGGATCGCAGTGCCTGCTAATCTCCCCGAAAAAATCGACCGCTTCATCATCAAGGACGTGCTTGGCAAAGGTGCCCAGGGCGTGGTTTACCTGGCCACCGACCCCACGTTGAATCGCCAGGTAGCCATCAAGGCCGTTTCCTTACGCGATAATTTCCAGCAACAGCAGACCATCGACAACCTGCTGCAGGAAGCCCGTACCGTCAGCCAGTTGCAGCATGCCAACATCATCAGCATTTACGATGTCGGTAGCTATCAGCATAAACCTTACCTGGTACTCGAATATGTCGAGGGTGAAACACTGCAATCAAAACTGCGCCGGCCAATTCCGCAACAACAGGCACTGAAGATTATTCGAGACGTTTTAACAGGCGTCGCCGCTGCACACCACGAAGGCATTATTCACTGCGACCTGAAACCGGCCAACATCATGATCACCTCCGAGGGGCAGGCCAAGGTGGCTGATTTCGGGCTGGCATTACTGGCGGACAGTCACTATGAGGATAATGAAAACCTGATCGGCACACCCCAATACATGGCGCCGGAATACATCGAAACCCGGCAACACCAGACCGTGTCCGATGTGTTTTCACTGGGCCTGATTTTTTATGAATTACTGACTGGACAGAAAGCCGTCGACGGCGCCGATATTTATCAATTACTCAATGCCATTGCCAATCACTCGATCCAGGCCCCTTCGCGACTCAATGAAAGCATCGATGAGCGACTGGATGCATTGATCTTGAAGGCGCTGGAAAAAG
>JANTFY010000004.1 GCA_024763185.1 Gammaproteobacteria bacterium
AAGAGCAACCGGAAGGCATGGTGACCGTACGCATTGATGAGGAGACGGGGGAAAGGGCAAACGATAGCTCTCGACATACCCGGTTTGAAGTCTTCAAACTGGGCACTGCTCCCGCTGAAATACCGCAGGTAAATTCAGCTAATGGACATAGCTCTAGCAGTGAGCAGCCGACTATTACAGAAGAGGCTATCGTGGAAGATATCTTTTAGCGGCGAAGCGGTTACGAATTGCGTATTTCACGTCCGTAATGATGCACGGCATCCACCAGTACTTTTAAATGGTCGGGATTGACTGTTTGGTGAATGCCGTGACCCAGATTGAACACATGGCCCGTATGATTGCCAAACTTTTCAATTAACTGCTTCACTTCCTGTTGTATGGTGCCCGCGTCTGCATACAGTACATTAGGGTCAAGGTTGCCCTGTAGTGCGACTTTGTCCCCTATGCGTTGCCTGGCTTCATCGATTGAGATCGTCCAGTCCAGGCCCACGGCGTCGCAGCCCGTGTTGGCCGTCCATTCTATCCATTGAGCTCCGCCCTTGGTAAACAGGGTGACCGGAATTTTCTGGTTATCATGGTGTCTGTTTAACTGTTCAACAATCTGTTGCATATAACGCAGTGAAAATTCCTGGTAGGCCTGGGGCGATAGAACGCCGCCCCAGGTATCAAAAATCATAACCGACTGGGCGCCTGCCTCGATCTGCGCATTGAGGTAAACCACCACCGACTGTGCAATGATGTCCAGTATCTTGTGCAATGCTGCGGGCTCGCTGTATAGCAGTCCCTTGGAGTGGTGGTAATCCTTGGAGCTGCCACCTTCTATCATGTAGGTGGCCAGTGTCCATGGACTGCCGCTGAACCCGATCAACGGCACAAGCCCATCCAGTTCCTGGCGGATCAGGGTGACGGCATCGGTGACATATCTCAGGCTGTCTGCAGGATCAGGCACGAACAGCTTGTCGATGTCGGCATGGCTCCGAATAGGGTGTTTGAATTTTGGCCCTTCACCCTCGCTGAAGTACAAGCCGAGGTTCATGGCGTCCGGTATGGTCAGAATGTCTGAAAATAGAATCGCGGCATCAAGGTCAAAGCGGCGTAAAGGTTGCAGGGTAACCTCGCAGGCCAGTTCGGGTGTTTTACACAGGTCCAGAAAACTGCCGGCCTGTTTACGGGTTTCACGGTATTCAGGAAGATAGCGTCCGGCCTGGCGCATGATCCACACCGGGGTGGTGTCGGTTTCCTGTTTCAATAATGCTTTAAGGTATCGGTCATTTTTTAATTCAGGAAATTTCATGCTCTGTCCTCGGGCTGCTCTGATTGATTGTGGTTATTGTTAAGATGGTTGGATTGTCAGCGTAATTTATATTTATTTTTCTGCAGGGCATCTTAGTGTTTCCACCACCGCTATACCACCTTGGTAGAGTGCCGGGATAATGGATTCAGGCCTTTTTAGTCGACAATGCTCGTGATTTGGCCCCACCGGACAGCTGGTTCGCAAAGGAATCCGTGTTCTTTGTGGACAATAACTCGCCCCATTCATTATGTTTACAACAGGGGTGCCTGGTGGGCGGATCTCAGTCTGTAGGGCCGGTGAGCAGGGGGTCAGTTGGCACCCAGTCTGTTTTTTATCAGTTGGCTGACTTTTCCCATATCAGCCCTTCCTTGCAGCTGTGGTTTGAGAATGCCCATGACCTGGCCCATCTGCCTGATTTCGCTGGCGCCGGTTTTTTCAATGGCGGCACTGATGAGCTGTTCGATTTCATTGTCGCTCAGGGCCTCGGGTAGATAATCCTGCAGCATATCCAGTTCGGCCTGTTCGATCTCGATGAGATCCTGGCGCCCGGCTTTTTCAAACTGGGAGATAGATTCACGACGTTGCTTGGCCATTTTATCCAGGACGGCATTCACGCGGGCGTCATCGACTTCGATACGTTCGTCGACTTCCACCTGCTTGATGGCCGCTAGAATCAAGCGTATTACAGCCAGGCGGGCTTTGTCACCACTTTTCATGGTGCTTTTCATGTCTGACTGGAGTTGTTGCTTAAGCGCGCAAGCGGTCATGCCCGGACCTTTAATACATGCGTCTTCTGTTGCCGACCTCTTTGATCATGCGCTTGAAGTTGCGCTTAACAGCTGCAGCAGCCTTGCGCTTGCGAACCGAGGTGGGCTTCTCGTAGTGTTGGCGACGACGGGTTTCAGTGAGGACCCCGGCTTTCTCACAGGAGCGTTTGAAACGACGTAGCGCAAAATCAAAAGGCTCGTTATCCTTTACTTTTACTGATGGCATATTAAAAATATCCGCGTTAGTTAATTAAAAACAGTTGAAATAGCGGGGTGGCTTGCACGCATCGCTTTTCGAGCCGGGCAATTATAAGGAGGCAGTTTGAAATATCAATTGTTAAGCGGTGAAAACTGCAGCATATTTAGTGGAATATACAAATAAATGAAGGTTTTAGGCATAGAAAGCTCCTGTGATGAGACCGGTATAGCGGTTCTGGATACCGAAACGGGTGAGTTGAAGCAACGGCTTTACAGTCAGATAGAGGCGCATCGTGAGTATGGCGGTGTCGTGCCGGAGCTGGCCTCGCGTGATCATGTGGCCAAGGCGGCACCGATGATTACCCAGTTGCTGGACGAAACCGGCGGGGCGGAAACACTGGATGGCATCGTGTATACCCGTGGTCCGGGTTTGATGGGAGCATTGATGGTCGGGGCTTCAATCGCAAGGGCCATGGGTTGGGCTTTGCAGAAACCGGTATTGGGTGTGCATCACATGGAGGGTCATTTGTTGGCGCCGATGTTGTCCGATGAGCGACCTGAATTTCCGTTTGTGGCCTTGCTGGTGTCTGGCGGTCATACCATGCTGGTGGATGTTGAAGCCGTGGGTCGTTATAAAATTCTGGGCGAATCGCTGGATGATGCGGTGGGGGAGGCGTTTGACAAAACGGCCAAATTGCTGGGCCTGCCATATCCGGGTGGACCTGAACTGGCGGCCATGGCAGCGACGGTTGCACGGACAGAGTTAAAGTTTCCACGCCCGATGATAGACCGGCCGGGCCTGGATTTCAGTTTCAGTGGTCTTAAAACCTTTGCACTCAATACCATCAACCGGCTTTCGCCGCTGGATGATCAGAAAAAAGCTGAAATTGCCCTTGCCTTTGAGCAGGCAGTAGTGGACACCCTGCGCATAAAATGCAAACGCGCTCTGGAACTGACCGGGTATAAATCCCTGGTGGTGGCCGGTGGCGTGGGTGCCAATCAACGTTTGCGGGCGGTATTGCAGAATCTGTTGGTCGATTTGCAGGGCAGGGTTTACTTTCCGGCGCTGGAATACTGTACCGATAACGGTGCCATGATCGCCTATGCCGGTGGACTAAGAATGGCTGCCGGCTTGCGTGATGATGAACAGGTTTGCGATGTACTGCCACGCTGGTCATTGGAGACTTTAGCGCCATTGCCGGCCTAAAGTTATCTTTTCCAGTAACTCTTATTCATCGTTAAGATGGCTTTGTTCTTCGTTGCCTGTAATAAGGCGTCTGATATTTTCCTGGTGACGCCAAACCAGTATCAGGGTCAACAATAACAAAACGCCAGTGGCCGGGATGTTTCCAACCAGCCCGAAGTAAATGAATGGCATGGTTATGAATGCGATCAGGGCAGCCAGCGATGATAACTTAAAGATTTTGGCCACGATGAGCCAGATGGCCACGACGCAGAGGCCGGTTATCCAGTCAAATGCCAGGATGAATCCGATGGCCGTGGCCACGCCCTTGCCACCCTGAAGTTGATAGTAAACAGGGTAGCAGTGGCCAACAAATGCGCTGAAACCGGTCAGGGCGATAAACAGGGGCTCCGTCAACACGAAGCTGGCCAGTAGGACGGGTATAAAACCTTTGAGCAGGTCACCTAACAGGGTCAGGGCGGCAGCTTTTTTACCCGCGATGCGTAATACATTGGTGGCACCCGGGTTGTGGGAGCCTTCACTACGCGGGTCGGGAAAGCGCAAGATCTTGCTTAAGGTGATGGCCGAGGAAAAAGAGCCCAGCAGGTAGGCGGCGAGGATAAACAGGATGTAGATTGTGACTGGTGTTTCCACAGAAATGTCCGCTTTGTGGCCCGGTTGAAAACAGCGTGTGACTGTAGCAGTTACACTTGAATTTAACAATTCGCTAAACTATCCGATTGATGAATCCACCAATTAATATAATCCGCCAGGGTGTTGGTGAGCCGCTGGTGCTGATACACGGCTGGGCCATGAATGCCAACATCTTCGAGCCCATCGTACCCTTGTTGTCCACACATTTTGAGGTGATTCGTGTGGATTTGCCGGGGCATGGGCGGTCAGGCTGGCAGGATGGCCTGGGATTGAATCAGCAGGTCGAGTGCTTGGCTGAGATTTTACCGGCATCATCGTTGCTGGGCTGGTCCATGGGTGGCCTTTTGGCGAGCCGGTTAGTGAAATCTTATCCGCATCAATTTAAAAAACTTATTTTATTGTCTAGCAATTCCTGTTTTGTGCAAAAGTCTGGCTGGGTCTGTGCGGTTGAACGCGCGGTATTTGATGAGTTTTCCCGCTCACTGCTTAAGGATTGGCGGGCTACGATCAGGCGATTCATCGGTTTGCAGTTAACAGGGGTGGCCAATGCGCGTGAATTGATCCGTCAGGTGGCTGATTTATTGGAGCAAGGCGGAGAGCCTGACCCGGCAGCCATGAGTGCAGGGCTTGACCTGTTATTGACGCATGATGCCAGAACTGAACTAGAAGCCCTGGAGCTACCGATTCTGGCCATATTGGGTGCCCGGGACAAGCTGGTGCCGAAATGTATGGCACGAGAATTCCCACTGATAAATCCCCGTATTCGTGTAGAATTGCTGGCCCAGTCGGCGCATGCGCCTTTCGTCTCTCACGCTGAAATTGTTGCAGACCTGATACGTGAATTTATTATATCCCCCGCGTCTTGATAAGAAAGCCGTCAAGAAGTCTTTCAATCGTAGTGCCCAGAAGTATGACCAGTCCGCCATCTTGCAGGCTGAAATTTTATCCCGGCTTATTGAGCGGCTTCAGTACATCAAGTTAAAACCGACCCTGATTGTCGATCTGGGTTGTGGTACCGGGCAGGCGATAAAAAAGCTGCGTAAACACTACAAAAAAGCAAATGTGCTGGCCTTGGATATGGCCGAGAAGATGTTGTTTTGCGCTAAAAGTCAGTACGGATTGCTGGATAAAAAATGGCTGGTTAATGCGGACATGGAGCAGTTGCCATTACAGGATAGTTGCGTCGATTTATTGTTTTCCAGTCTGGCTCTGCAATGGAGTAATGACCTGGAGCAGACGTTCAAAGAATTCAGGCGAGTGGGGCGAAGCGGCGGATTGCTGATGTTCACCACGTTTGGGGTAAACACCTTAAAAGAGTTGCGTGCAAGTTTTGCGCAGATTGATCCTGCCCCCAGAGTGCATCAATTCATGGATATGCACGATGTTGGAGATTTAATGCTGTCAGCGGGATTGTCCCAACCGGTGATGGATATGGAAGAGATCACCATGGAATATGAAAAATTTTCGGATCTAATGGCTGACCTGAAGCTGATTGGCGCCACCAATGCAGAAAAAAACCGACATCGAGGCCTGATGACACCGGCAAAACTTGATCGTTTGCGCAAAGCCTATGAACAAATTGCCTACAGCAATAATAAATACCAAGCCACATACGAGGTTGTGTATGGGCATGCCTGGTTTCCAGGTGTTGGTTAAAGCTTCAGCCCCACCCCTCTTTATAAGCTTGGCTGCCAGCTTCTCCCTGGGTATTAAAACATAATTAATTTAGGGTAATTTTAATTTCAACGTAAATTTCAGCGAATTAATCAATGGTTTATGGCCCACTTGAGGCCGTTTTTGGGTGCTTTTCTTTAATTTTATTCAATGCTTGATTTTGTACAGGGCTTGCTAAGCATCAACAGTACGATTACACTCGGCGTGGTTCAAGGTAGGCTCGTTCGCCTGGGTTGGCAGGAGTGAGACGGTTGTATTCATGTGATGAGGGATTGTTGTGATCCTTGAAGAGACGGGTCCCGAAGAGCATCAGTATGATTTTCTGATCAGGCCTAACAGGTCCATGACAGCCAAGGGGATGTCGCTGTTTGTGGTTTTTGTTGGACTGGCCGTGTTCCTGGTTGCGATGCGATTTGCGTTACTGGGCGCCTGGGTGATACTGCCTTTTGCAATCCTGGAGGTTGTGCTTTTTGCAGTTGCTTTCTGGTGGTATGAAAAGGCCAGTCGATATCGGGAAACCATAAAGCTTTCTAAAAATAATATATTAATTACAAAGGAAAGTTTAAAATTTCGCAAAAGCTGGCAATTTAATCCATATTGGGTGCAGGTAAAATTATTGCCCAATGCTAATAACTGGTATCCCAGTCAGCTATTGATCAGGTCACAGGGTAAGCAGGTGGAAATAGGTTCCTGCTTGACTAACCAGGAGCGGCAAGAGTTATCCGAAGCGCTTAAAAATGCCATGCCGGCCGATTTGAACAGCACGCTGTAAAAAATTTTAAAAATAAAACCATGGGGGAGAATCAATGATCGGGGTAAGAAAATTCTTCGTTAGAAGATGCCTGCTGATTGCGTCGTCTTTATTTTCATTACCTGCTGCAGCGGAAATGAAGTTGAACCTGCCAACACCGGCAGCGACCATCACTCAGGAGATCTTTGATCTGCATATGTTAACGGCCTATGTTGCGACCATCATCATGGTGATTGTAACCGCTATCATTCTGTATGCATTAATCAAGTTCAGAAAATCCGCCGGTTTTGAAGCCGATCTGGAATTTAACCACAGTTGGTTCGGTCGTTGGTCCTGGGTATTGGTCCCGATCATCGTTCTGGGTATCGATTTCAGTATTGCCGGTTCGGCAACCAAAACCCTGCAGTCAGTTGAGACTTATGATGATTCCGATGTAACCGTCAAGGTAATAGGATCGCAGTGGAAATGGACCTACGAGTATATGGATGACGGCATTAAAATCGTCAGCAATTTGAATAAGAATATCCCTGAAGATAACGATTTATACCTACGTGATGTGGATAACCCCTTGGTATTGCCGGTAAACCGCAGGATTCGTTTTTTGCATACGGCGACGGATGTATTACACGCCTGGTGGGTACCGGAAATCGCCTATAAAAAAGATTCCATCCCCGGTTATATCAATGAAACCTGGACCGTAGTCGAAAAAGAAGGCACTTACCGCGGACAATGTGCTGAAAATTGCGGTACAGGACATGCCTTTATGCCGATAGTGGTTGAGGTCGTCAGTGAAGATAAATATGACGAATGGGTGAATGGTCAGAAAGTGGCTATGGCGGCTGCAGATGCAGAGGCAAGAGCGGATAAGACCTGGACGCTGGCCGAACTGATGGACCGCGGTGAAAAGGTCTATGCAACTAACTGTACCGCCTGTCACCAGGCTAATGGTGAAGGTATACCCAATGTTTTTCCTGGACTAAAAGGTAGCAAGATAGTCATGGCTGACATGGCCGCGCACCTGGACATGGTTATTCATGGTAGTAAGGCCAACCCGGTAATGGCGGCCTGGGGTAAGCAATTAAATGACCTTGAGCTTGCTGCTGTGATCACCTACGAACGTAATGCATGGGGCAATGATACAGGTGAAACCGTGCAACCGTCTGATATTAAATCAGCGCGATAAATTAAAATTTTGGAGAAAATCAAATGAGTGAAGTTGCCACACACGACGATCATCATGACCATGTGCCATCAGGCATAGGACGTTGGTTATTTAGCACCAATCATAAAGATATCGGTACCATGTACCTGATCTTTTCCCTGGTTATGCTGTTCCTGGGTGGTGCCAGTGCCATGGTGATGCGTATGGAACTGTTTTTTCCGGGCCTGCAGATCGTTGATCCTGATACCTTTAATAATCTGGTGACCAATCATGCTTTGATTATGGTCTTTGGTGTGGTCATGCCGGCGGCGGCAGGTATGGCTAACTGGATGATTCCCATCATGATCGGAGCGCCGGATATGGCACTACCCAGGCTCAATAATCTGAGTTTCTGGCTTCTGCCCATGGCAGGTATCATGCTGATTCTGTCGATGGTGGTTTCCTATCTGCCGGGCACGGGCGGTCAGGTCAATACTGGGTGGACGCTGTATCCGCCTTTATCTGTTCAGGCGGGTATGGGCATGGACTTCGTGATTTTCACCATCCATATTCTGGGCATTTCATCGATTCTGGCAGCTATTAATATCGTTACCACGATTGTGAATATGCGCGCACCGGGCATGACCTGGTTTAAATTACCGTTGTTTGTCTGGTCTTGGTTTTTTACCGGCTTGCTGTTAATCATGATTATGCCTGTGTTGGCCGGTGGCGTGACCATGTTGTTGTTTGATCGCCATTTTGGCACCGCATTTTTCGATGCAGCAGGTGGCGGTGATCCGGTGCTTTTTCAGCACCTGTTCTGGTTTTTTGGCCATCCGGAAGTCTATGTATTGTTGCTCCCTTCAATTGGTGTATTAGGCCTGGTGATTCCGACCTTTTCGCGTAAGCCTTTATTCGCCTATAAGCCTCTGGTGTGGTTTATGGCCATGTTGACCGCGCTGGGTATGGTGGTTTGGGCGCATCACCAATACACCATTGGTATGTCCCTGGGTGTGACTACTTATTTCATGATCGGCACAATACTGATCTCGATTCCGGTCGGTATGATGTTGATGAGTTTTATATTTACCATGTGGCGCGGATCGATGACCTTCGAAACGCCGATGCTGTTTGGGATAGCCATCATCCTGATGTTTTCTTTCGCCGGCGTGACCGGGGTGATGTTGGCTGTGGTGCCTGCGGACTTGCAGTACCATGATTCCTATTTCGTGGTGGCACATTTTCATTATGCCTTGATACCGGGTGCCCTTTTTGGCTTGTATGCCGGTGTGTTTTACTGGCTGCCAAAGTGGACAGGTCATATGTATGACGAAAAGCTGGGAAAAATATTTTTTTGGTGGACCACCATTGGATTTAATGTCACTTTCTTCCCGCAACACTTTTCCGGTCTGGCCGGGATGCCTCGTCGTATAGTTGATTACAGTCCGCAGTTTGCCGAATTTAATTTTATATCGAGCGTGGGTGCCATGGCGTTTGGTCTGTCTCACCTGTTGTTCCTGTATATCATTATTAAAACTATTAGGGGTGGGGAAAAGGCGCCTGATAATCCATGGGAAGGTTCGCAGATTGGCACGGTTGGTCTGGAATGGAATTTGCCCTCTCCGCCGCCATTCCATTCTTTCACGACGCCACCTACTATTAAGTAATGCTTCGGGCTCTCACCCAAGTGAGTGTCCCGCTGATGAGGAGTTGAAAACTGATGAACGATGAAAAAAAGCAGAAAAGAAACAATCTGATTGTGGCCTGGTTACTGGGTACCATAGCTATCGCTGGGATGTTGATGCCCGCTCTTTATTATACGAGCATGAACATACCCAAATGAGCAACAATGCCATGCAAAAGAAACAGAAAACACCTCTGCTGCTTGCCGGTATGGGCGTGGGCATGTTTGCATTCGGCTTTGCCCTGGTGCCTTTATACAACTTGGTTTGTTCGGTGGCCGGCATTAATGGTATAGCCACCGCATCGAATCAGGCTTTTATATCTGCAAGCACGGTCGACTACAGCCGCAAGGTGACCGTGGAGTTTGATTCCACTTTGAATGCTGGATTGCCCTGGAAAATAGAAAAACCAGCCAACAAACTGAAAGTCCATCCCGGGGAAACGCATAACATCAGTTATCGTGCGACGAATATGTCAGATAAGGCGATCGAGGTACAGGCAGTACCGGGTATCACGCCATGGCAGGCCACGGAATATTTTAAGAAAACCCAGTGTTTTTGTTTTGATACGCAGACATTGGCGCCGGGTGAAAGCAGGGAAATGAATATCCAGTTTATTGTTGATCCAGATATTCCTCAGCAATACAAGACCATCACCCTGTCTTATACGTTTATGAATACCGATCGGTCCAATACCTAGTTTAACAACGATAATAATTACACTCTCGGAGGGGAAGAGATGACTACCGACGACACATATTTTATTCCGGAGCCCAGCCGCTGGCCGATTATTGCGGCCAGCGGTGTTTTTGTATTACTGTTTGGATTTATCCTGTATATCAATAATATTGGTATCGGTTCGATGATTGGTGCGGTGGGTATCCTGTGGATTGCTTACCTTTTCTTTGGCTGGTTTGGGGCGGTTATCGATGAAAACCTGAAAGGTGATTATGGGTCCCAGGTCGGCACGTCTTTCCGCCAGGGCATGTTCTGGTTTATTACCTCGGAAGTTTTTTTCTTTCTGACTTTCTTTGGCTGTCTGTACTATTTTCGCGATATCACCATTCCCTATCTCGGTGGTGAAGGTCATCTGGCCAAGTCCAATCTGCTTTGGGAGGGGTTCGTCGCTACCTGGCCTTTAATTGACCTGCCTGATCCGACTAATTACTCTCCTGCCAAAGAAGCGATGGGTGCAGGGGGTATACCGTTATGGAATACCATCATTCTTCTGTCTTCAGGGGGTACGATTACCTGGGCGCACTGGGGTCTTAAGAAAGCGAACAAGAACCAGCTGGTTCTGGGTCTAATAATGACGGTTGTGCTGGGTCTGATCTTCTTTTCTTTGCAGGCTTACGAGTATTTCCATGCCTACTCCGAGATGAACCTGAAGTTGACTTCAGGCATCTATGGTTCGATGTTTTATATGCTGACCGGATTCCATGGTCTGCACGTGACGATCGGTACTATCATGTTAATCGTTATCACCATCCGGGCCATGAAAGACCATTTTACCGAGGAAAACCACTTCGCCTTCGAGGCGGTGGCCTGGTACTGGCATTTTGTCGATGTGGTGTGGATTGGTCTGTATTTCTTTGTTTACTGGCTGTAAAGTTAAAACGACTTTAAATAGGAAAAGGCGCCTGATGGATCAGGCGCCTTTTTATTAAGGCTGGAGATTGTTGGGGGTCAGGTTGCCAGTGTAGTAGCACAGTAATAGCAAGCCAATTAGGCAAACAGAAAGCCCGATACGAACTGTCAATGAAGACACGGTACGATTGGTTTGCCCATTATCCTTAACCAGAAAAAAAACCCCGCTGAAAAGGCTGGCAATGATCAGAAGCAGGTTAATGATGATGAGTATCTTGCACATGATGAAAGCGGGACATTAAAAAAGAAGATATTAACATGTTTTATCGTTTTAAAAGGCTAGGAAAGTGATATCCCGTGTGCGCTTGAAAATTGACGCCTGGTTTTTTATATCGTTGGCTTTCTTTTTACTTTTCAGCGCTTTGTCTGTTTGGCAGATTGGCCGGATTGGTGAAAAACAGGCTGTTGTGGATTCGATAGCCGTTGCCAACCAGCAGCAGGAAATCAAATTGAGGCAGTTACCGGTTTCGGATCTAGAGCGTTATTACTTTTACCAGGTCAGTGTCAAGGGTGAATTTGACAGGAAATCCTGCTTTTTTGTGGAAAATGTCGTGCGCTACGGCAAGCAGGGTTATTACGTTTATTGCCTGTTTTTGCCGGAGGACCAGGAGCGCGAGTTATTGGTGAATATGGGCTGGTTGAGACAACAGGGTGACCGCCGATTCGTACCTGTGTATGACTTCGATTGGGAGGGCCGGCAGATGATAGAAGGTATTATTCAAAAACCCCGATCGACACCGGTTATTACGCCTGCTGATGGTATTCCAAATCCGGAGCATAAGGCTCTGTGGAGTTATTTTGATTTTGACAAGGTCAAGGCTGACAGGTTGAGGGAATTGTATCCGATCGAACTTCAACTAATTTCTGATGCGGATCAACAACTTAACCGGGATTGGCCAACATTTGAAGCCAAGATTGGCATGCACATTGGTTATGCCATACATTGGGCTGCGTTTGCTCTGGTGACCGCGTTTTTATATTTGAGATATTTGCTAAAAAAGCCTGACAATCAAGATGAGTAACGAGAAAAAAAACAGTTATGCACCTTTGTGGATACTGATCGCCGTGTGTGCATTTCCGTATGTGCTGGGCACCCTGTATTTTAATTTCAAGGATGAATTGCCCGATATGAAGACGAATAATTACGGGCACCTGATTCAGCCGGTCAGGGTTTTACCGGAAATGAATTTTCAACTGGTCGATGGCGGAATAAAAACGAACAGTGATTATGGAAAAAAATGGCTGATGATTTATGTTATCGATAAGCCCTGTGCAGAGCGTTGTCGGCAGGATCTATATTTCATGCGCCAGTTGAGAAAAGCGATGGCGAAGGATCGATATCGTATAAATCGACTTTTACTGTTAGAAAACGAAAATTTGATGGATGAGGCGTTAAAAAATATAGTGCAAGATCACCCAGGGCTTGATATAGCATTATTAAGTGAAAATGAAAAACAAGGTTTTTACTCTACAGCCGCATTGGATTCGGGTAATATCTATGAAAAAATTATGCTAATAGATCCGTTTGGCAATTATATGATGGAATTTCCTCGACAACCGGATCCGAAAAAAATGCTGGACGACATCAAACGCTTGTTATCCGTGTCCAGGGTTGGGTAAAAATAATAAAGGTCATCTATGAATAGAGTAAGAGTAAAAGTGGCGGCCGTTCAGGCCTTACCTCGTATAGGGGAGTATTACCAGCTTTGTAAACCCAAAGTGGTTTACCTGATCCTGTTCACTGCGGCGGCGGGTATGTTTCTATCCACGCCCGGTTTGGTGAGCCTTGACATCCTGTTTTTCGGGTTACTGGGTATAGGTTTGGGTGCCGCCTCCGGAGCCGCGATCAATCACTGGGTTGACCAGCGTATTGATGAAATTATGGCGAGAACGAAAAATCGTCCCTTACCGCAAGGCAATATCAGCCCGCGTTCGGCTTTGATATTTGCGCTGAGCCTCGGCGTGCTTTCCATGATTATCCTGCTGGCGTTTGTCAATGCGATGACGGCTTTTCTGACCCTGTTGTCGATGATTGGCTATGCAGTGATTTACACCATGTACCTGAAGCATTCCACACCGCATAACATCGTACTAGGGGGTGCGGCGGGTGCTGCTCCTCCGGTACTGGGGTGGACAGCGGTCACCAATGAGTTGACCGTGGATGCCTTATTGCTCTTCCTGATTATCTTTATTTGGACCCCGCCGCACTTTTGGGCCCTGGCCATCAAGAGAAAGGATGAATATAAAAAGGCCGGTGTCCCGATGTTGCCCGTGACACATGGTGTTGCCTTCACCAAGCTGCATATTGTTTTGTATACGCTGATGTTGCTTGGCGTCACGATGCTGCCGTTCATGACCCAGATGAGTGGTTACCTCTATCTTGCCGGGGCTGTGGGTCTTGGCATTGGATTTGTCTATTATGCGCTCAAGCTTTACTACTGCAAGGCTGATGAGTATGCGATGAAAACCTTTGGTTATTCGATTTTCTATCTCAGCGCGCTGTTTGCTTTACTGATCGTGGATCATTTTCTGAGGGAATTTATCCGCGCATTTATCCTGTAAGGACAGTGTTAATTCAGCAATAAAAAAAGCCGGGTTTCCCCGGCTTTTTTTATGCAGTAACTCTATCGATCAGGCGATGAAATTCTGTTTGATTTTGTTGAACGCGTTTTTTTCAATCTGTCGAATGCGTTCAGCGGAAACCCCGTATTCATCCGCCAGTTCGTGTAACGTGGCTTTCTTTTCCACCAGCCAGCGCTTTTGCACAATTTGACGGCTGCGCTCATCAAGTTGATCCAAAGATTCCATTAAAGCCGTGGCGGTATTTTGTTGATTGTCGGCCTGTTCCAGAAGCTGCTCAGGGCCAGGAGCCGGGGCTGCCAGGGTTAATGACGGGCTTTGGTAAGCAGTGTCTTCATCTTCATCCGTTCCCAGATCAAATGCCATGTCATGATTGTTCAGGCGGTTTTCCATTTCCAGTACATTCTCCGGGGTTACCCCCAGGGTGTTGGCTACATCGACCACTTCCTCATGTTTGAACCAACCCAGGCGTTTTTTTTGACTGCGCAACTTGAAGAACAGTTTACGCTGTGCCTTGGTGGTCGCAATTTTTACGATACGCCAGTTTTTCAGTATGTATTCGTGAATTTCTGCTTTAATCCAGTGCACGGCAAATGAAACCAGGCGTACCCCTACGTTGGGATCGAATCGTTTAACGGCTTTCATCAGGCCGATATTGCCTTCCTGAATCAGGTCAGCGATCGCCAGGCCATAACCGGCATAATTATTGGCGATTTTAATAACAAAACGCAGATGCGGTAACACCAGCTTTTGTGCGGCGCTGATATCGCCGGTTTCCTGTAATTGAGTAGCCAGTTGAAATTCGTCTTCTGCACTCAGAATAGGAACACTGCGAGCCGCAGCAATATAAGCCTCAAGGCTTGATGCGGTGCCCGTCAGTGCGGGTAAATGGTTCATACTGGTAACAAGTTGTGTGCCCATATTGTCCTCTCGAATTATATTAGCACTCGGCTATATTGAGTGCTAAATATTAGAACATACTTATGCCATTAAGTTCAATACTAGGCAAAGAGTGCTTACTAAATACCATGAAGCCGGAAAATTGCTCGATTAAACGGCTTAAATCTTATTCATTATAGTCCGGCTGAGAACAAACCGCATCGGGATATAAGGCCGCTTGGAAAACTATATCATCCAAAATCAATAACTGGCCTTAAATTCAATGAGCTAAGCTTCTGATCTGTAATCCATATCCTACCGACAGTCCTGTTTTCGGCCATATTCCGCGATTTCGTATTGTTTTATGCTTTCTCTCTGGAAACCCTGGATGGCCGTTTTCCAGGGCATTAATTAAATCTCTTCTAAAGGACTGTAGAAATGATCAATAAAGCATTGTTTGCCCAAAAAGCCGGCACCCGCCGAATCCCTATCGCTGAACCCATAACGCCGCGTCCCTTGACGGGAGAAGAAAGCGCTGAAATCAGTAGTGAGTTTCAGCGTATCCGCGATCCCCGTATTGTTGAACAGTTGGACCCACGCTTTCGCTGGCCCCGTCCCATAAAATTCTGTGGATTGAAGGAGGGGTGCTGGAACCTGGAATATTCCCCCAGGGAATTTGCCTCACCCCATCAATCGCTGTTAAAGACACGCTACAAGGGTACGATGCGCATAGAACGTAACGGCCTGGAGCATACCCTCAGTGCCGATCTGTACAAGTTTCGCGAATATCTGTTTGCGCTGGAGCATCTGGGTATACCGACCCGGGTAAGCAACAAGTGGCAAAACCACATTGCCCTTGGGGAGGTGGGACGTTTCAAGCCTTTCAGGCGCAAGAAATGTCCCATCTATGCGCGTAATAAATACCACTCCTACCTGCAGGGCACCAACATGCTCTACAGCCTGGTGAGTTACAGTGGTAAATGTAGTTTTACCCTGAATTTCGACCAGTGGAATTACAGCCATCCGGCATCGGGCTTTGACGGTGATTTCGGCAATAGCGCAAACCGTTCGATTCGCATGGAGATCAGTGAGGTTAGCGACACGCATTACAGTGGCAAGGTTTATGAGGGCAGCGTCGAGATTGGCTCGGTCAGTTTGCAGTGGCGCTCCAGCTATTTTCGCACGGCCCATCTGGAAATATTTACCCTGGAAGGGGCTGAGCCGCCGCCAAACACCGTGCCTGATGGCAGTGGCGGGACAGAATCCTTCGAAACCATCTTTGAAACGGTGGGTTGGAAATTGAATGTAACGCGCAATTCCACCAAGATTGCGCTGCCGTCTTCGCTGGCCGGTACCAATATCAATCAATGCTGGGATCTCGACGATTTGCATGACGTGATGGATTCAACGCCGGGTTATGACAATGCTGAACTGGATAAGAAATGGCGGGTATTCCTAATTTCGGTGCCGGCCACGCTGGGTTGCTCACGCGGTGTGGTGTTTGACCAGTCTACCGGTGATACCAACAGCATCGACCGTGAAGGCTCGGCCACGTTCAGTCATGACGGGTTCAACCAGGGGCATTCCTCCAATTTCGGAGCGGCCGAAGATGAATTAATGAAGGATTGGCCGCGTGGATTTCTGCGCAGTGCTGCACATGAGGTTGGTCACGCGTTCAATCAATACCATCAGCCGACGCAGAATTCGATCATGTGTCCAACACCCAGTGTGGCGGACGCACTGGCGGCTGCGGGCGATATCTTTCCCGATGATATCGATTTGTCCTTTAACGCCATTGTGCGCAATAAGCTGATCCACCAGCCTGACCCGGCGGTGCGCCCGGGTGCTATGGACTGGGCCACGGCATTCAATGTGCCTGAAGCGGATGATATCAATTTCTACGACAGTGATGATCTGGAACTGCTGGTCAAGACCAGCAAGGCCAACGTCAATATGGGCGAACCGGTTGAGGTGTCGTGGACCCTTAAAAACAAAATGGGAGCGACGATCAGTATACCCGGCAGCATAGGCCCCAATCAGCATACGACCCGCATTAGCGTTACCAAGCCCAATGGCAACATTTTGCCCATGCGCCTGCCGCTGGAAGCACACGATGACAGTCATGGCTTGCAAAAACTGAAGTCGGGTAAATCAAATGGTGCTGACACCCTGTTGTTCTGGACGCGTAGGGGATTTGCCTTCGATCAACCGGGGCGTCATGAGGTCAACGTGATATTAATCTGGCAGGATAATGATGTGTTCTTCGGGGTGGAAAGCTCTGCCGAGGTCTGGGTTAATTACCCGGTAACCGAACGTGATAACGACATTGCCGCACAGATGATGCAGGCCGACGTGGGGCGTTTCCTGTTGACCGGTAGCAACAAGCGTTACCCCAAAGGGGCCAAGCGACTCAAGGGCGTTGTCGAGAAACATAAAAACCACGCTATCAGTAAAACGCTGACACGTTTGTTAGGTGGTAAATTATCGAAAAAGTAACGCGGATTTCACTGACCTGTGTAAATGCAGGTCAGTGAAGCCAGGTGTAATATAATTCCTGTAATAGATGAATCTTACTGAAAATATAACTTTGAGGATTTTATCATGACAACATTCAATAACCTGGTGTTTGAAGGTGGTGGCGTGTGGGGTATTGCCTACCAGGGTGCCCTTTCCGAATTGCAGGCGCAGGCGGCGATTGATCTTAAAAAGCTCGAACGTGTAGCAGGGGCTTCCGCCGGCGCGATAACGGCTTGCCTGCTTGCGGTCGGTTACTCACCCGAAGAGTTGGGTAATGAAATTGCCAATCAGGATTTCAGTGATTTTCAGGATGATACGGTTGGTTTTGGTAGGGATACTGCAAGACTTTTCCAGGAATATGGCTGGTATAAAGGTGATGAATTCAAAAAATGGATCCGGGGTTTGATCAAGAAGAAGATAGTGCAAATCAGTAAAGCCGCGGGGATAACAAAACCGGTGACCCGCCCAACCTTCAAACAATTGAATGCCTGGCATAAGGCATTGCATAAAAAAGGGGTCAAATTACCGGCTTTGTATGTGGTCGGCACGAATCTCTCCAGGCAGCAGCGCGAAATCTACAGCCACGAAGCAACACAGGAACCCAATCTTTATATTGATGATGCCGTGCGCCGTTCCATGAGTATTCCGCTGTTTTTTGCCTGTGCCCGGGGGGGGAATAAAGATGTGATCGTCGATGGCGGCCTGACCTGGAACTATCCGATCAATATCTTTGATGACAAGAAATACCTGTCAGCACCCCAGTTTGGCAAACCCATTTCTTACGGTAAAAGGGCCAGCCAGGTTTTCAATACGGAAACACTCGGTTTCCGGCTTGATACGCCCGCGGAAATTGCCTCAAATGCCGGAACCTGGACCAATCAGCCGAAACAGATCGAGCATCTCATCGACTATTTTGCGGCAATGGCCAGTTTTGTTCGCGCTATGGCCAACAAGTCCCATTTAAAAGCCAACGATTTTTCCCGCACCGTTGTGGTCAACGTGGGTGATGAAATCGGTTTTACAGACTTTAAGATGAGCGACAAGGACAAAGCCTTTCTGATCAAGGCCGGCAGGGAAGGGGTGGAAAATTACCTCAAGTGGCAAAGATCAAAAACCGGCCAGAAAGATTTACAACGAATCTACAAGAAAATGGCGGGTTGAACGTGATGCTTGAAAGTATTCCGCTTAAGGACCTGCCAGATTAAGTCGCCAACCAGGAGTTGTCTTAGGACCGTTGTTTTGGAAAAATTGAAATAGCCGCTGTTAAGCGGTCAATGCCTCGTTCTGGCGTTTGATGTTGATCAGGTTGATGACGCGTTCGATGAGTTTTTCTTCGGTGATGGGTTTGGTGATGAAGTCGTTGGTGCCGGCACCGAAAATACCGGTAAAATCGGTTTTTTCATCATCGCCGGGTTCAACTGTCATTAATAAAATAGGCAGGGTCAGGTAGTCGTAGTTCAGTTCGTTACGAACTGCCTGGATCAACTCGAAGCCACTCATGTTGCGGGTGAGTGTCAGGTCTGTAATCAACACGTCGTAGTTGCATTTCTGGTTGTTATTAAAATCCATGCGCAGTTCATTCAGGGCATTTTCACCGTCTTTGACGTGGGTGTAGCTGAAATTATTCTTGTCCAGAATGGAGGTGGTAATGGCAGCGGAAGTGGCGCTCTGGTCTACGTAAAGAATTCGAGCATTCAACGTGCTGTCGCGATTAAGGAAATCGATGATGAAGTTGACCAAGGCTTTGTGTCCTTCTGCCTTGTCAAAATAAGCGGTGATGGCATTGGCATCGTCATTTTCCACATCCACCACGTGGGTAGGAGTATCTCCGGAAACGACAAAAATCGGGGTGTCCACGTTTTTGCCATGTTTGCGAATTTCACTGATCATGTCATGGCTGTTCATGTCCGGTAGTGTCAGGCCGGTGGTAATGATCTCAAACTCAAAACGTTTGCAGGCGGTAAGTGCTTCTTTGGCGGTCGCACAGGCTATGATATCGATATCGGGCAGGGTGCTCAGTAACTCCTTAAACAGTATGGTTCGGGTAGAGTCAGATGAATCGATAATGAGCAGACGTTTTTTAAACAGCATATTGGATTACTTCGGTTCTATTTCATTTAAATGGCGGGCGACTGCAAGCCAGGATCCGGCCAGACCCAATAAAGTGCTGGCAGCAATCAGTATCATAAAATCTGACAGGGTGAATGTCATCAGCTTGAACTCGGCCTGATACAACAGGTTAAGGCGGGCAAAAGGGCCCGAAAGTACCAGCGCGCTGAGTTCAACCAGTAGCCAGGACAAAATACCTCCAAACAGTCCGTACCAGACCCCGCCGTATAAAAAAGGCCGACGTATAAAAGCATCGGTAGCACCAATCAGCTTGGTCACAATAATTTCCTGGTAACGGTTCTGGATGTCGAGACGAATGGTATTGCCTATGATAAGTAGCACAGCGAAGCTGAAAAGCAAGCTGATAATGATGACCGCGCGTTTTGCCATGTCGAGCAGTGTATACAGTCGTTCCAGCCACTCGGTATCAAGCTTGGCGATGTCAACCAAAGGCAGAGACTGCAGTTTGCTTTGCAGGGTTTTGATGTTTAACGTTTCCATGTTCTGGCGAGGTTGAACAATCAACGTATGCGGTAACGGATTGTCGGCCAGTTGCTCAATACTTTCACCAAAACCGGAATGTTTTTTGAACTCCGCCAGCGCCTGGCTGCGGGTGATGAGCAGTGTATCCGCCACATCGGGGTTGGCTGAAAGCTGTTGTTCCAGCCGGTGGGCCTGATCAAGCGTGGTGTCCAGCTTGAGATAAAGGCTGATCTGGGTAGTGGACCTGAAATCACCGGAAATGTTTTCAATATTCTTAAGGAACAGGTAAAAGCCACCCGGCAGGGTCAGTGTAATGCCAATAACGGCAACTGTCATCAGCGTGGATGAAGGGCTGCGATAGATTTTACCCAGACTGAATACCAGTGATTGAAAATGATGAAGAAGCCAGGCAGTCAGTTGCTTGAATGCCCCGGGTCGATATTGATGAATGTTATCTGTCATCATCGCGCTCCAGGTCGTTATGGATAACGCTGCCCTGATTCAGCGTGACGACAGGCTTCTGTAATTCCTCGATCAGGTTAAGATCATGGCTGGCCACCAGCACGGAAACGCCGACCTGGTGAAATTCCACGAAAATTTGCATGATTTCGCGTGACAGCACCGGGTCGAGATTACCGGTGGGTTCGTCAGCCAGTAGCAACATGGGTTTGTGGACGACTGCACGGGCAATGCCAACACGCTGTTGTTCACCGCCAGACAAGGTGATCGGCATGGATTTTTCCTTGTGCAGCAGTCCGACCTTGTCCAGTGCGGCACGTGTCCGTTTGCGGATCTCAGGGTGCGCATATCCCTGGATAATCAAAGGCATCGCCACGTTATCAAACACCGGTCGGTCAAACAGTAACTGGTGATCCTGGAAGATGATGCCGATGTTGCGACGAATATAGGGGATTCTTTTGCGAGATACCGTGTTCAGGTTGATCTGGTTCAGTATGGCCTGACCACGGGTGGGCTTTTCGATCAAGGATATAATTTTTAGTAATGTGCTTTTACCGGCGCCGGAATGGCCGGTAAGAAAGGCCATTTCCCCGGCGGGCAGGTTGAGCGATACGTTAGTTAACGCTTCATAGCCGCCCGGATAGCGTTTGGTGACGTTATGGAATTGGATCATCTGGTGGTGATATATTTCTTATCGTAGTGAATCTATTAAAGCCGTAGCACAAATGGTATGTTGCCTGGATCTGGGTTAAACATCTCGTCAAACACTGATTTACTCCATGCATTTGAACTGTTATCAGGAATAACGCCATCCAGATAATAGCTTCTTTATAAGTATAGTCGTTATAAACAGAGTAATACTTTTTTTATGGGCTGATTCTAACCTGTCTGGATCAATTTCAACAGCTTGAACCGCATCAGTTTTAGCGGGTAATTGAATCGATCGCTTTAGCACGAATGAATGTATCAGCCCGCTATTTTTTTCGACGCCATTTTTATTGAAACCGAATGTAATTTAATATGTCATATCGTAAGCTGACGCTTGAAGTTGTTACCAGGCGCTCTTTCCTCGTTTAAGAACAACCCGTTTAAACCCTATGGATAAAATTACTTTTATTGTACTGACCTTTTTCCTGGCTATGCCTATCCATGCCAGTACCAGCGAAAAGATACTGGATAATGGCATGAAGATTATTGTGAGAGAAGATCATCGAGCGCCGGTGGTGGTGTCGCAGATCTGGTATCGCATCGGATCAACCTACGAACATGACGGTATTACCGGTGTCTCGCATGCGCTTGAACACATGATGTTCAAGGGTACTGAAAACCTCAAGCCCGGCGAGTTCTCTGAAATCATTGCGGCCAACGGTGGCAGTGAAAATGCGTTTACATCGAGAGACTATACGGCTTATTTTCAGCGTATTGCCAAAGATCGCCTGGAAATCTGCCTCAAGCTCGAAGCAGACCGCATGCGCAATGTGGTGTTCTTAAAGGGCGAATATAAAAAAGAAGTGGCAGTGGTACGCGAGGAACGCCGCTGGCGGGTGGATAACAAACCCCGTTCCAAGTTATTTGAGCAGTTTTATGCGACCGCCTTTCTTACCAGCCCGGTGCGCATACCCACCATAGGCTGGATGGATGACCTGCAGCAACTGGAGATGAAGGATGCCGCGGACTGGTATAAAAAATGGTATGCGCCAAACAATGCCACGCTGGTCGTGGTGGGTGATGTAAATAGTGAGGACGTGTTCAGTCTGGCCGAAAAATACTTTGCGGGCATTGAGCCGTCAAACATCGAACCGCCCAAGCTCAGGCCTGAAATCGAGCAGAATGGCGAAAGACGCCTAAATCTGTATGGGCAAACGGCCAGCCCTTATCTGATCATGGGTTTCAAAACGCCCGTGCTTAAAGGCTTTGAAGGGGATGTTAAGGATATCTACGCGCTGGATGTATTGAGCGGCATCCTCGATGGTGGCAATAGTGCCAGAGTCGCAAAAAAAATGTTACGTGGTGATGAAATTGCGGTGGAGGCGGGTACCTCCTACGATCCCTACGATCGCCTTGGTGGTCTGTTCCTGTTCGCGGGAACTCCAAATGAAAAGGTCTCTCCGCAGACCCTGGAACAGGCCTTTATCGATGAAATAAAGGATCTGCAGGACAACCCGGTTACACAGCAGGAGCTCGAACGGGTCAAGGCCCAGGTTATCGCCAGCAAGGTTTTTGATCGTGATTCCATGTTCAACATGGGTATGCAGATTGGCATGCTCGACAGCGTGGGCCTGGACTGGCGGCTTATCGACAGCTACGTGGACAGCATTAACAGCATAAATGCTGCAGATATTCAGCGTGTAGCGCGTAAATATTTTAACAAAAACAAACTGACGGTCGCCACGCTATGGCCCGAGAAAGAGGCCCAGGAATGATCGTAAAAAATCTTCTTTTTATCGTGGTGATGATGTGGGCCGGGCAGCAGGCCGCGTTTGCCCTGGATATCCAGAGCTGGCATACAAAAAATGGCGTCAAGGTTCTTTTTGTAGAGAGCCATGATTTACCCATCGTCGATGTGCGATTTACGTTCAAGGCAGGCAGTTCAAGAGATGGCGGTTTGTACGGTGTTTCGCGCTTGGTGAATGCCCTGCTGGTTGAAGGTAGCGGTAACTATAATGCCGAGGATATCGCGCTGGCTTTTGAGTCGGCAGGTGCTGAAATGGGCCATGATTCCCTGCGTGACATGGCCTGGACCAGCTTGCGCAGCCTGTCGGAACCGGCCCTGTTGGCGAAAACCACCGACATGTTTGCGCGCATAACCGCTTTGCCGTCGTTTCCGCAGGACGCAATTGATCGCGATCGCAATGCAATGTTGGTCAGCCTGGCCAATCGCAAGAATGAAATCGCCAAGGTGGTCGAGGACACTTTTTTTCACCAGGTTTACAAGGATCATGCTTATGCCGTGGGTCCTCATGGCACGGAAAAAACCTTAAACGCAATTACGCGGCAGGATTTGCTGGATTTTCATGGTCGATTCTATGTGACCGGAAACGCGGCGCTGGCCATCGTCGGTGATTTGACAAAGCAGCAAGCGCGGGATTATGCGGAGCGCTTAACCGCCCACTTAAAGCAGGGTGAGGCAGCCCGTCCGTTGGCAAAATCTCAAACGGTGAAACAGGCAAAAACGGTGCGGGTACCCTTTAAAGCGACGCAAACGCATATCCGACAGGGACAGCCGGTTTTGTCGAGAAAGGACCCGGATTATTTCTCCCTGTATGTCGGTAACCATATTCTGGGCGGAAGTGGATTCAGTTCACGCCTGATGCAGGAGATTCGCGAGAATCGGGGTCTGAGTTACAGCGTTTATAGCTATTTCCTGCCGATGGAAAGTTCGGGGCCTTTTGAAATGGCGTTGCAGACCAAAACCCAACAGGCGCAAGAGGCTGCGCGTTTGCTACAGGAACTATTAACCGAATTCATTGCCAATGGCCCCTCGGAACAGGAACTGGAACACGCCAAAAAGAACATCACCGGCAGTTTTCCGCTTAAACTGGACAGTAACAGCAAAATTGTCGATTACCTGGCACTGATTGGGTTTTATGACCTGCCGCTGGATTACCTGGATAATTTCAATGCCAATATCCTCAAGGTAACAGCGGCCGATATACAAGATGCTTTTAAGCGCCGGGTGAAACCGGGGCAGATGATTCGAGTCATCGTGGGTGAGTCATCGTAAAACGAAAAAAATCCGATAAAGCAGCCTCCCGCATCCGCATCATTGGTGGTTTATGGCGTGGAAGTCGTATCGAAGTCGCGGATAAGCCGGGTTTGCGTCCCACCCCTGATCGTGTGCGCGAAACGGTATTCAACTGGCTGGCTGCAGATATTCCAGGTGCGCAGATTCTGGATTGCTTTAGTGGTGCCGGCGGCCTGGGGCTGGAAGCTGCTTCACGTGAGGCGGCCCATGTCACGCTGGTGGAAATCGACCGGGTGGCAGCAAACGGGTTGCGCACCCAGGCCACTCGACTGGGTGCCGCAAACGTCACGGTGGAGCCGAGCAATATCCTCGATTACCTGGCTCGTTGTGAGCAGAAGTTTGACGTGGTCTTTATCGATCCACCCTATGCTGAACCTGAACTGCGCCACAAAACGCTACAGATATTGTTGCAACGCCAGTTGTTGAACCCGGGCGCTAAACTTTACCTCGAATGGCCGGCCAACGAGGAAGTGATATTAATTCAGGATGACTTGACCTGGGTTAAACAAAAAAGCGCCGGACAGTTGCAGTATGCTATAGCGCAATTTGCTGCAAGTGGTTAAAATCCTTGAATTTACTGCGATGATACCCATTTTGTGAGTGAAGCTTCCATAGCGATATACCCAGGTACTTTTGACCCGGTAACTTGTGGTCATACCGATATTTGTCAACGGGCCCTGTCGATGTTTGACCGGGTGGTGATTGGCGTGGCCGATAATCCGGAAAAACAGCCTTTTTTTTCGCTGGATGAGCGTATCGCAATGCTGAAAATGGTTTTCGGCGGTCAGGAACGAATTACTGTTAAACCGTTTTCCGGCCTGTTGATTGATTTTGCCCGTGACTGCCAATCCAGAATTATTATACGAGGCTTGAGAGCTATCTCGGATTTTGAATTTGAAGTGCAACTGGCCGGCATGAACCGCTCACTGGCCCCCGAAATAGAAACGGTGTTTCTGACGGCGGCAGAGAAATATGCCTTTGTATCTTCCAGCCTGGTGCGCGAAATTGCACGCTTGAACGGTGATGTATCGGAGTTTATTCATCCTGAGGTACACAAGAGACTGATTGAAAAACTCGCTTAGTCAGCGGGTAACAGAATTTATTATTACTATTTTAGGAGTAACAACATGGCCTTAATGATTACAGATGAATGTATTAACTGTGATGTCTGTGAACCGGAATGTCCGAATGAAGCCATTTCGCCTGGCGATGAAATCTACGAGATTGATCCGGATAAATGCACTGAATGTGTCGGTCATTATGAAACCTCGCAATGCGTCGAAGTCTGCCCCGTTGATTGCATACCCCATGATCCCGATCACGTAGAAACCCAGGAAGAATTAATGGAGAAGTATCACCGCCTGACCGGTGAGTGAGGTTTATCTTCCCCGATACCCCCTTGGGGTGATCTTTGAAAAGGCCGGTGGTGGAGAGGGCTACTGGTTCGGTAAGTAACGACTCAATTGAAAAAGGGTTTGGGCGCCAGAACGGCGCCCAATGTTTTGCACAAAAGTCTTAAGCCTGGAACTTGCCACTGCGCAGGCGCTGGGCTTCCATCATTTCCAGTTCGCGCGAGCCGGAAATCACAATTTCAGGGTCGGGCACGTAATCCAAGTCAGCGTTACCCCTTTCATAAGGGACAGAGTTAAGGATGACCTTCATGGCATTCAGGCGCGCCTCGTGTTTGTTGTTGGAGCGAATAATCTTCCATGGCGCATGGGTGGTGTGGGTTTTTTTCAGCATCTGGTATTTTACATTGGTGAAATCATCCCAACGTTCCTGGGCCTGAACATCAACCTCGCTCAGTTTCCATTGTCTTAATGGGTCATTTTTACGGCGATCAAACCGGCGCGCCTGTTCTTCTTTGGTCACACTGAAATACAGCTTGACCAGGATGGTGCCCTGGCGAATAAAGTCTTTTTCAAAACCGGTGACGCCGCGGATAAAGTTTTTGTATTCCTCATCGGTACAGAATCCAAAAACGGGCTCCACCATGGCACGGTTGTACCAGCTGCGATCAAACAGCACGACTTCTCCACCGCGTGGAAACTGGCGCACGTATTTTTGGAAAAACCACTGGGTTTTTTCGTTTTCGGTGGGTTTACCGAGTGCCACGATACGGTAGTGTTTTTCGTTCATGTAGCGGGTCACCCGGCGTATGGTGCCACCTTTGCCTGCCGCGTCACGACCCTCAAACAGGATGATCATGCGCTTTTTGGTTTCTTCAAGGTGCTGCTGCATGCGGATCAGCTCGGCCTGGAAGGGTTTTAGTTCCTCTTCCTGCAGGTACTTGCGGTAGGCTTTTTTGCGTTCCTTCTTGCGCGCCAGGTCTTCGTCCTGATTGACTTGGTTGTCGCTTTCCTGGTTCAAGCTGTCTTCAACGGTTTCGGTCTCTTCTAGGGCTTGTTCTTCTGTCATGATGTTTTCCAATAAATAAATTGCCGGGATGGTTCGCGGCACAATTAAAAAAATAACGGCCTGCCAATTGGTCCAATATACTCACTGTCAGGTCTGCATGCTGTTTAATTGGTAGAGCAATTGATGCAGGTCAAGGGTAAATTAATCCGTCTTTTTCTCATTAAGTGATGATACAAAATCCGGCACAAAGGTTTGATCTGTGATCGGTGGCCTGACATAGCCAATACCTTCTTCACGCTTGGGTAACTTGATAGGTTCCGGTGTCAGATCCTGGTACGGAATCATGCTAACCAGGTGCGAAATGCAATTCAGGCGCGCGTGTTTTTTTATATCGGACTTAACCACGTACCAGGGCGCCTGCTTGATATCGGTGTGGGCGAACATCTGGTCCTTGGCCTTGGAATAATCTACCCAGCGACGACGGGACTCCAGGTCCATCGGGCTCAGTTTCCAGCGTTTGTGCGGTTCCTTGAGGCGGCTTTGAAAGCGGAATTCCTGTTCTTCATCGGAAACTGAAAACCAGTACTTGATCAGGATAATGCCGGAGCGCACCAGCATGCGTTCAAATTCGGGACAGGAGCGCAGGAACTCCTGATACTCATCATCGGTACAAAAGCCCATGACTTTTTCAACCCCGGCGCGGTTATACCAACTGCGGTCAAACAGCACCATTTCACCGGCAGCCGGCAGGTGCGGGGTGTAGCGCTGGAAATACCATTGGCTTTGTTCGCGTTCGGTCGGGGCTGGCAAGGCTGCAACACGACAGATACGTGGATTGAGGTGTTGGGTGATACGTTTGATCACGCCCCCCTTACCGGCAGCGTCACGGCCTTCGAATAACACCACCACCTTCAGGTTCTTGTGCGTGATCCAGGCCTGCAGTTTGACCAGTTCAAGTTGCAGCTTGAACAGTTCCTTCTCGTACAGTCGTTTATTGATTTTTTTTTGTTTTGCCATGCCGGTACCTTTGTGTTCACGAAACCATCGATTATAAATTGTTTTAGGCAACTTTGAACTGAGCGAGGTCAATCATTTACGGGTAAATTGATCCTTGTTAACAGGGTGTTTACATTTTCAATGTTGACAGGTGCTGCAGTAAAAGGTCGATCGCTGTCCCTGGGTGATGCGTTTAATCTTTGAGCCGCAACGAGAGCAGCTACCCTGCTGGCCGTATACGTGGAGTGATTGGGCAAAATAACCGGGTTTACCATCGGCCTGGGAGAAATCCTGCAGCGTTGTGCCGCCCTGGCTGATAGCCTGGCGCAGCACTTCCTTGATGGCCTGTACCAGCCGCTGGCAGCGCTGTTTAGAGATGCGCCCGGCTCTGGTTTTGGGATTGATAGCACTGAGAAACAGGCTTTCACAGGCGTAAATATTGCCTATACCCACCACGATATGGCTGTCCATGATCAGGGTTTTGATGGCGCTGTTACGGCCCTGGCAGCGCTGGTGTAAATACGCCGCGTTAAATGCCTCGCTGAGCGGTTCCGGCCCGAGCCTGGCCAGTAATTCATGCTGCAGTGGATCATTTTTGCAAAACAAAAGGGCACCGAATCGACGCGGATCCCGGTAGCGCAACGACGTATGGTTATCGAAGGTGATTTGAATATGTTCGTGAGCGACTGAGGCTTGCTGCTGGGGCAGGATGCGCATACTGCCGGACATCCCCAGGTGCCAGATCATGTGGCCTTTGTCGGTGTGCATCAGCAGGTACTTGGCGCGACGTTGTAGCGATATAACGGTGGCTCCGACCAGGTTGTTTATCTGCCCGGGAACCGGCCAGCGCAAGCGTGGCTGACGGATATCGATGGACTGGATATTGCGCCCGACGACATGGGGTTGCAGGCCGCGGCGGGTGGTTTCAACTTCGGGTAATTCCGGCATGTTTATTGTTCAGAGAGGACCCAGGCCAGTGCAATGCCGGCACTCCAGTTTTGCGGGTCGTTAATCAGCGGGCTGTCTTCAATTATGCTGCCACTGAGATTGTCTTGACGGACAAAACCTCCCAGCCACAGTGAGCCGATTCGTCGGCTGTAGGTAAAATCACTACGCCACCCACTGTAGCCACTATCAGCCTGGTAGGTCGACCTTGCGGCATTCACCTCATCGTTTTCCACGTTGTAGTAATAACCATGATAGGTTTTATCCGCATACAGTGGACCGCTGGCGAAACGTAGCTTCCAGTCCTGTTTCTGTAGCGCCGGTTTGCGCCAGGCCAGGCGCGGATGAAACACCTGGCCGATTGATTCTGGACTGCCGTTGACCGTAAAAGCGTAGCGTAGGGGTAATTCAAGCCACCAGGATGTCATTGCATCATGATGTAGCCGGTATTCAAGCGAGGGCCCGAATTCGACGGATGCATCGAGCTCATCCATGCCATCACGGGCGCCATTATTGTTACTGCTCGGCAAAGAACCGTTGCCACTGATCGACAGCAGCAGGTCCGGGGTGTTGAAGATGCGTCCTTCCACACCATCATCCACACGCAGACGTTCGCCGCGGTATTTCAGATAGGGAAAAGGCAAAACCTGGTTTTGCTGATGATCCGAGCCGCGATAATCGGGCATACTCAGTGCCACCAGACCGATGCCCCATTCCAGTTTGGCATGACCGGGTTTATGGTCGGCGAGCGTTGAAAAACTGAACAAGGCTAATACGATGAATAATGTATTAAGCAGCACGATTATCCAGCCGGTTTATCCACTGACAATAATTCATAGTACTGGTGATCCGGAAAATGATACTGCAGGTTGAGGTCAGGACGGGCAATGATGATTTCCGGTTTGATGCTCAGCAGGTAAAACTCAATGGGGCCGGAAGTTTTGGTGTTGGCGGTTATTTTCTGCAAAGGCGTCAGGCTGACGTCATAAGGTTTGATGCTGGAAGCCTGTTTTGTTTGCCATTGATTAACCAGCTGTTTCAGTGCTTCGGGATCATGTTCGGGGTTATCCGAAACCCATTGTCCCTGTTGGTAACGGAGGGAAAGGCCTGACATCTGTAAACCATCCAGTTGCAGGCTGGCGGGTAACAGGCGCCTGTCAAGCAGTGCGCCCAGGCCCTGGCTGATAAAGGGGTAATGGATGTCATCGACCAGGTAAATGTTGGGTTCCACCAGCAGGTAGCGTCGGTTACCGATGCGATTGCTGTCTCCAAAATAAATGCTTTGCTGGTTCAGGGTGACCACCGCTTTAGGAAGGGAAAGGCCGAGTGTGGATAGATCGATTTCACTACGCGCAATTTGAGACCGGGCTTCCAGCGTGGCCAGTGTGGCCAGTCGCTCAACGGCTATGTTATTGGCAAACCATTGTATCGGGCTGTTGATTGTCCAGCTGCCACCCTGCTTGCTCAGTTGCACAATGCTGTCGGCGGTTTCAATTTTAATGCTGTTGATGTCCTGCGCCTTAAGCCGGGTGATGGCATTGCCGTTATCCATTTGTGGCTGTTGCGGAGGATAGTTTTTACCTATCCAGGTAAAGATAATAATCAGCGTGATGAGCAGGTAATTGATCAGCCAGCGTTTACTAAACATAACCGTCTCCTATCTTTTGCGCCGTACCAGCCAGATGCGGATGCCCGCGCCAAGCAGTACCAACGGCAAAATCAGCAGGAACAATAAGGCAATCAAGAGCTGGTCGTTTTGTGAAAGCTCCAATTGTGTATCGAGCGCCGATTTTGGTGAGATGGCAATCAGGTTGTCATCATGGCTGAGCCAGTTAATCATGTTCAGTCCCAGCGCCAGGTTGCTGCCATTGCCGAGGTATTGATTGGACAGGAAGTCGGCGTCGCCGGTGACCACGATACGCTGGGTATGCAATTCGCCATCTTCGCGTTGCAGGCTGCGCGTCAGGCCATAACCGATGGTCAGGGGTCCGGCACTTTCATCGGCCTGGTCACCCTGGC